>DAOWMR010000128.1 GCA_030642995.1 Spirochaetales bacterium | reverse complement strand
TTCCAGCGGCTCAGCTCCAGCTCTCCCGTGGCTGTGGAGCTCAGGCCATCCAGGACGGGGGCCTGGCCGATGGCAACCACCGCTGTCCGGCAGGGAAGATCAAACTCGGAATCTTCCAATGGAATGGGCCGACGGCGGCCCGATGAATCCGGGCTTCCAAGCTTCATCCTGATGCATCGCAGGGCCTTGAGCCGGCCGCCTTCGGCTATGATGCCCACAGGGGCAGCCAGCTCCATGATCTCGACCCCTTCCTCCAGAGAGGCCGCTATTTCCATCTCGTCGGCAGGCATTTCGTTTTTTGTTCGTCTGTAGAGAATAATTACCTTGTCGGCGCCGAGCCGCCAGGAAGTTCTGGCGGCATCCACCGCTGTGTTACCGCCGCCTACGATCGCAACGGTCCCCGTGAGCGGTTCAGGATTGTCCGTCTTTTCCCTGAGGAACTCGATTCCGTTGACCACCCCATCTGTTTCAAACTCCCCGTCCACCATCATTGCTTTGCCGGCCCAGGCGCCCGCCGCCAGGAATACAGCATCGTGGTTTGCTCGGAGCGTTTGCAGTGGGATATCCCGGCCGATTTTCGTTCCATACGTGATCTGGACGTCGGCTTTGCAGATGTAGTCCACTTCCCGGTCCAGCACGGCGTCCGTCAGCCGGTAGGCGGGGATGCCGTATCGAAGCATGCCGCCCGCCTTGTCCATGGCTTCATAGATGACGGCCTTGTATCCGTTCCGTCCCAGGAACCAGGCAGCGGTCAGGCCGGCAGGACCGGCTCCCACAATGCCTACCGATTTCCCCTTCGGTGGGGCGCACTCCGGTTCGCTGTCGTAGATACCGGGAAGGTCCGTAACAAATCGCTTAATCGCGTTGATGCCGACCGGCTCATCAACATCATTACGACGACAGAGAAGCTCGCATTTTCGAACACAGATCCTGCCGCATACAGCCGGCAAAGGATTCTTTTCACGAATCAGATCCACGGCCTTCCCGTGAAGCCCCATTGCAGAGAGCGCGATGTAGCCCTGGACATCCACGCCCGCCGGACAGCCCAGCGTACAGGGGGGCAGACAGTCGGCATAGTGATTGGACAAGAGCAGCTCAAGCGCAGTCCTCCGGCTGGCAATAACCCGCTCGTTGCGCGTCTGCACTTCCATACCCGGTGCGATTCTGGTGGAGCAGGAGGGTACAAGGTTGCTCCGTCCCTTCACCTCCACAACGCAGAGAAAGCATGATCCATAGGGCTCCAGCTCAGGTGAGTGACAAAGAGTCGGGATATCGTCTATTGCGTTGTCCTGAACTACCTCCAGGATGGTCTTTCCCGGATCGGCCTCGAACTCCTGCCCGTTGATTTCTATCTTGATGCGTTCCATCCAATTACTCCTCAACGCTTGTACACTGCATCGAAGCTACAGCTGGTCACACATCTATTGCATTTCGTGCAAATGGAATTATCGATAACATAGACCTTCTTCGGTTCACCGGAGATAGCCTGGACAGGGCAGTTCTTTGCGCAAAGCCCACATCCCGTACACTTCTCCGGATCTATATGGAAATCCACCAAAGCTGTGCATACGCCCGCCGGGCAGCTCTTGTCCTCGATGTGAGCCCGATATTCGTCCAGATAGTACCGAAGGGTAGTCAGGACCGGATTGGGTGCGGTTTGTCCCAAGCCACAGAGGCTGGCTTCCTTGATCTGGCCGCCCAGACTGCTGAGCTTGTCGATATCATCAGGTTGTCCTTCGCCGTTGACGATCCGTTCAAGGATCTCGAACATCCTGAGGGTGCCAATTCTGCAAAAGGTGCACTTGCCGCAGGATTCACTCTGGGTGAATTCCAGGAAGAAGCGGGCCATTTCAACCATGCAGGTGCTCTCGTCGAGAACTACCATGCCGCCGGAACCCATGATTGCTCCGGTTGCCGGTATGTTCTCAAAATCAACAGGCGTGTCACCGAGCGCGGCAGGAATGCAGCCACCGGAAGGCCCGCCCATCTGGACCGCCTTGAACGTGCCGCCCTTCTTTATTCCACCGCCGATCTTGAAGACCAGATCATTGATTGTGGTACCCATGGGAACCTCGACCAGACCCCCGTGGGCAGTCTTTCCAGCAAGCGCGAAGACCTTGGTTCCTTTGCTTTTCTCGGTCCCGAAGGAGGCATAGGCTGCCGCCCCCCTGTCGATAATCCAGGCTACATTGGCAAAGGTCTCAACATTGTTGTTGTTGGTTGGTTTCTGCCAGAGTCCTTTCTCTGCGGGAAACGGCGGTCGTATCCGCGGCATTCCTCTCTTGCCTTCGATGGAGGCGAACAGAGCTGTTTCCTCGCCACAGACAAACGCACCGGCGCCCTGTCTGATTTTGACATCAAAATTGAACCCGGATTCCAGGATGTTCTCTCCGAGATAGCCTTTCTCTCTGGCTGCGTCGATGGCCATGTTGAGTCGGCGAACCGCCAACGGATACTCTGCTCTGCAATAGATGTAGCCGAAGTCGGACCCGACCGCCCGGCCGCAGATGATCATCCCCTCAAGAACCGCGTGTGGGTCTCCTTCCAGGACGGAACGGTCCATGAATGCACCGGGATCTCCTTCATCCGCATTGCAGACCACGTATTTCCTATCCGCCTCGTGTCCCGCCGTAAAGGACCATTTCAATCCAGTAGGAAACCCGGCTCCACCCCGTCCTCTCAAACCTGAGTCTTTCATCTCCTGGATGATTCCCTCGGGGGTCATTTCGAGGAGAGCCTTGCGCAATCCCCGATAGCCACCGGCGTTCTCGTAATCCTCGATAGATTCAGGGTTGATTGTTCCGCAGTTCCTCAAGACAATCCGTTGCTGCTGGGCCAAGAAGGCCGCTTCGGTTCCGCCTACAGTCCCGTCGGCTTTCTCCAGATAGACGATTTCGTCTTCCGTGAGAGGCTCATCATCCTGGACATGGCTCCTGAAGATTTCCTCCGCCCGTTGCGGCGTCACATTCCCGTAGAACACCCTCGATCCGTCCTCACGGATCTCAACCATCGGCTCAGCGTAGCACATCCCAATGCAGCCTGAGATCGTGAGCTCGCAAGCCCCCGGGGTTCCGGCGGCCAGGTCCTGCAGTTTGTCGTATACCGCTTGTGCACCTGCAGACATGCCGCAGGTACCCATTCCTACAACGACCTTCTTCATTTGAACCGTCCAGTCTCCGTGAAAACCAGGGAGGAACACATCATGTCAGCGGCCGTGGCTTGAAGCAGTCACTTCCGTACGCTCTTCTCTGCGCCTGATTTTCCGCAGCAGTTTTCTCAGAGAAGCGGGATTGAGATTTCCGTGAGTTTCATCATTGATCATGATTACCGGGGCGAGGGAGCAACATCCTATGCAGGCGACCGTATGCAGGGTGAAAAGCCCGTCTTCGGTTGTATCGCCCACACTGATGCCCAGTTCGTCTTCAATCGTCTCAATAATCAATCTTGAGCCGGAAACATGGCAGGCGGTCCCGTCACAGGCTCTGATATGTAACTTCCCCGTTGGGCGCAGCCGGAACTGACTGTAGAAGGTAATCACACCATAGATATCCGATTCAGGAATACCGGTGACTCCTGAGATGTATCTGATGGCGCGACGCGGAATATACCCGAAATGATTCTGTGCCGACTGCAGGAGTGGGATTAACTCCCCCGGCTCTCCCTCATAACGCCAGAGCTGGAAACTGAAGTTGTCACTCATGCCGGCTCCTACCTAACCCAGCTCGTCAGTCTTCTCTCAGCTTTATGATCTTTGCTTCTCGTATGCGACGCACGCCGTCTATGTCATTGAGTTTCTCTATTATCCTTGGGGTTCGGCCAAGAGCCTCCACGCCGGTAATCATTCCTACAAGCTTGGTGCCGCCGTCAATCACATCGCAGAAAACCACTTCGTCGATGAAGAACACCGTGGTGAAGATCTGCTGAATGGCTTCCTTCTCAATATCCACAATGATATAGCTGGTTGTTCCTGGATGTTTGCCCGGGGTCGTTTGAGATTGCTGCTTCACCACTTGTTGATAGATCTTGATGAATTCATCAACATCGCGATCGAGCTTCGGTCGTTCTACGGT
Organism: Spirochaetales bacterium; assembly: GCA_030642995.1. Taxonomy (GTDB): domain Bacteria; phylum Spirochaetota; class Spirochaetia; order DSM-27196; family SLST01; genus JAHOYX01. The sequence continues at coordinate 3,404 of DAOWMR010000128.1, read as the reverse complement.
TGCAGCCGATACGATACTCAACCCCTCTATGGCATGAACACGATCGGAAAGCGTTTGAATGCCTTCCTGGGAAGAGGCCTGGGCAAGGAGAATGATGTCGACATCACCTCTGACCGCTTCACACGACTGAACACCCTCCAGATTGTAGAGTTCATCGAAGATCGCCATGCTCCTCTCAGCGTTGTCTATCCTGATGGTCACATAGGCACTGAATGCCTCGCGCATCTCCTCGTCTGCGGGTTCCGCGGGCTCTTCTCGCCCTTTCACGGTTGTGCCCCCCGGAGAAAGCTCTTTGAGAGCTGTCACCAGATCGGCAATCTCAAAGGGCTTATCCAAATAACCCGTGTTATACTGGGAAAGAGCTGTGAGCTTTGTCCCCTCATCGCCGAAACCTGTTATCACCAGAACAGGCAGATCGGGATACTGGTTCTTGATTACTTTGAGAATCTTCAAGCCGTCGATATCGGGCATGAAGATATCGGTGACCAGATAATCATAACCCAGCCCCTTCTCGCTGGATTGATTGAGTTCATGGATGGCGGAAACACCGTCAGGACAGGCCACGGCGGTATAACCTTCCTGGGTCAGACCGATGGTAAGGTTCCTCCGAATTTCCGCTTCATCATCAATAATGAGCACTCGACCTTTCAATGATCTCTCCTCTTGCTCTCTCTGTGGTGAACGCAAAAAATGGTGTTTGGAGGTTTCGGCCCTCCGGTACGGCGCCGCGTCTCTATCTCTGATCGATATGTCAACTGTTCTACTTCAGTCTCCGGGAACCAGATCAAGCGATAGACTCGAGTAAAAACTCTATCATGCAAAGCTGAGAACAACAACTGTTCGGCGGTTCATGAGACCCATTGACAGCGATGTAGTATCATAGTATCATTTATTTCATGAAGGAACCTTCAGGCAGGTTCGTTGTTCGTATTCCGCCGGATCTTCACGAACGAGCACGGCGACACGCGTACGAGCACGGCATCTCGCTCAACGAGTGCTGCAGGCGCGCGCTTCAGGAATACCTCGCTGAGAAGCCACCCGCAGGACCTGCCGCTACTGGTCCGGAAGAGAGATGGGTTCGCGTTGCCACCGAGATGATCGGAGAGGACCTGACCGGTGTCGTTCTGTTCGGCTCCGTTGCCCGCGGTGAGGCGGCGACCCATTCCGACATTGATCTGCTCGTTGTTACTGGACCGTCAATCCCGCTCAGCCGGGCTCTCTATGCAACATGGGACGAAGCTTGTCCGAACACTGCGGTCAGCCCCCACTTCGTGCACCTGCCGGAGGATGTGTTCGGGGCCGGGTCTCTCTGGTACGAGGTAGCGATTGACGGTATCGTCCTCTTCGAGAAGGAGAGGCTGGTTACCGGCTTCCTTCGAACCGTACGGAAGGCGATTGCCGACCGCCTGATTGAGCGCAGAGATGCATACGGTCACGGGTACTGGATCAAGCATGAACCGGAGATGACTCATGTACAATGAAGGGCTGACGAGAGACTACATTCGGCGTGCTCACAGCAGGCTTGCAGCGGTCCGGGTACTCATGGAACACCGGAGCTGGGCCGATGTCGTGAGGGAATCTCAGGAGATTGTGGAGATCACGTTGAAGGCGCTCCTGCGCGCCTACCGCATCGAGGTGCCCAGGATTCATGACGTGAGTCCGGTCCTCGAACAGAACAGAGAGCGCCTGGCCCCGGCAATCGGTGAGTCGATCGACGAAATGATGAAGATTTCACGAGCCCTGCGTCGCGATCGCGAACTGGCCTTCTACGGCAGCGAGGACCTCACGCCCTCGGAGTTCTACAAGGAAGAGGATGCCGAGACTGCGTATTCCCAGGCCTCATTCGTTTACCAGACCGTGAGCGAAGCCGTCCCGGAATAGGGGCCTGGCCGGCTTCGCCCCGCGCCTACCGGATCTGCCTGAGGGCCTGCGCGACATTCAGAGCATGATCGCCGATCTGTTCAATTTGACGGACGACCTCGATAAAGAGAAGCTCCGATTTCACGTCTGATCCGGACTGAAGGCGCTCCTGGGCCTCATCCTTCAGCCGGTTGCGGAACTTATTCACGTGGTCTTCGTAGAGATAGGCGGTCTCCAGTTCGGCACGTGATAGGTGCTCGTTCAGGTGCTCCTTGATGAACTCGATGAACTCCGTCACCTTCACGGAATACGGGTTCAGGTCATCCGACGCCGCTTCGTCAAAATCGATCCCGGAATCGTACCGCCGCTGCGCCAGCACCATGAGGTTGAAACAGGCATCGCCGATGTTCTCCAGCTCGTGGGCAATCCGTATCATTGCGTTGACATTGGTTGCGCTGGTTTCATTGAGGCTCTCACGGGCACACTGGGCGAGAAAAATGGATATGTCTTCCTGCATCCGATCGGTGTAGTCCTCCATCTGCTTCAGTTCTTCCACCTCGTTGCCCATCTTCTGGTGTGGGTTCTTGAATACCACACGGAACCGGCCGAACATCTCCTCCACGATGCCGGCCATTCTGGAGAGTTCCAATTTCGCGTTCAGCAGATTCATCTCCGGGGTGTCCTGGATCATCGCCGAGATGTACTTGAGCTGATAGACCCGTTCTTCTTCTCCCGCTTTCGGCCGGGTGAGTTTCTTCACCAGGGTTTCCAGCGGTCCGACAAAGCCAATGAAAAGCGCGGTATTTGTCACGTTGAAGAGGGTATGAAACATCGCCAGGTGAGCGGTTATTGCGCCGTTTGCGGGGGATCCGGGAACAATGAAATCCACCAGGGCAAGAAAAGGCCTGAAAAGAACTCCTACCCAGAAAACCCCGAAGACATTGAAGAGCATGTGAACCCGCGAGGCGCGCCGGGCATTGATATTCGTACCTATGGAAGCAATGAAGGCGGTGGCGGTGGTCCCAATGTTTTCGCCGAGAACGATCGCCGCAGCCGTATAGAAATCGATCCATCCCGAGAAAGCCATGGTGAGCGTGATTGCCATGGCGGCGCTCGATGACTGGATAACTATGGTGAGAACGGTTCCGAACGCCACGAAGATGAGAAACGATACCGGGCCAAGGTCGCTGAGTCCGGCTATGAATTGCAGAGCCTCTGAATTGCCTTGTATCTCCGGCACGGAGTTTTTCAAGAGATCAAGCCCGAGAAAGAGCAGACCGAATCCGGTTACCGCTTCCCCCCAGTCCTGTTTCCCGAGTCTCTTGCTGAGACGCAGCGGAAGACCAACGGCCAGAGCGGGAAGCACGATAATTGCAATCTTGAACTTGAAGCCCAGCAGAGCGACGATCCAGCCCGTGACGGTTGTGCCGATATTTGCGCCCATGATGACGCCGATGGCCTGCGTCAATGAAACCAGGCCCGCGTTGACGAACCCCACGACCATAACCGTGGTTGCCGAGGAAGACTGGACGAGTCCGGTGATG
>DAOWMR010000497.1 GCA_030642995.1 Spirochaetales bacterium | reverse complement strand
TCCAGCCGCGACAAAGCCCCGGACGACAGCTACTCAGAGTTGACGTACGTCAACAACACCGGAATCGACCAGGTATTCTGTTTCCTCGTGAAGCCGTCTGATCGAACCAACACTATCGCGTACTTCCAAACGGGCGAGTACATGGTGGAAATCCGCCGATAGACTCGAGTTCTGGACGGCAATCCACTTCATGATCAACTCCCAGGGCGAACGCACAGGAGCATTGGTAAACGGTGCTTGCGCATAGGAGAAGGACCCTGCGCTTGTCCTCGGCTTCGCCTGCGGGGTCGCTCCGGGCCCTTCCCCTATGCCGCACGCCTTTCTCGCTGCTGTGCGTTCGCCCTGGGTCAACCCTCGGTCTTCACGATCACCGCCTGGCCTGAAAGGTTCGGAATCACCGGCACGCCCGGGAGTCTGGCCATGATCTCCTCGACGCAGGCCGTCACGCCTTCGCAACCGTAGAAGCCGTAGTCGTCGAATACGGCAATACCGCCGGGGACCAGGCGGGGCCAGACCCACCAGAAGGTGTCCCAGGCGCTCTGGTAGACATCCACGTCGATGTGGCAGAGCGCAAACCGCTCGTCCTCGACGCGTGGGCCGGTATCGTCGGGGAAGATGCCTACGAGAAGCTCTACCCACCCGAGATCCAGTTCATCCAGGAGCGAGCGAACGTGCTCGGGGCTCGTATTCGCGTGTTCGCCCCCACGGTAGTAGCTGTCACGCTCCCCGGCCTTCACTACACCGGCAAAGGTGTCGGCGAGGTAGACACGCGGCTGCTTCGGTTCGCCGGCCCGTGGTGCAGTTCCAGCCGCACCGGGGTTTGCCCGCGCCGCCCGGCGATCCCCGGCCACCCGAGCCAACACCGCACCGGATCCGCCGCGCCAGCTCCCGACCTCCAGCACGGCGCCTGCCGGCGCCCGACGTGCCAATACCCAGAGGATCCACAATCGATAGATATCAACCATCGTGTGCTCTCGAATCTCACGGTAAATCGCCTGGAACTCGGAATCCACATCCCACGGCCGATAGTCGGCCACCGGTTCCACGACCCCGTACCCGTCCGGGTAAGCGCGACCGCAACCTGGTGTTGTGTTCCGAGAGCTTTGATCAATCATGGTGCTACAGTTAACCACTTCAGGAGAGGTGTGAGCAACCACGACACCCCGTGGCATCCACACTACTGAGACATCGGGTCACACTTTCCGCGCTCCGCGGTGTTGCACTTCACGGAGGACATCATGTTTCGTGGACATGCACGTTTACCCATTGCAGCCCTGATTTCGATCGTTGGAATCATCGCGATTTCCGGTTGTAACATTCGGGTGCTCTACCCCTCCGATTACGAGAACACCACGGTGGAGAACACTACGCTTCTTGCGATCGTCGCGCCGGACGGAACAGAGGAATACAACCCGACCGATATCGTACCGATTCAATGGTCAGGCAGCATCACTTCGCCCACGGTTGTCATCGACCTCTATCGATACGGCCAGTTCTCGGCGCAGATTGCGAATCAGGCGGCCAACACGGGCTCCTTTGATTGGGTGATCCCGGCGGACTTCGATGCGGAGTCGGAAGTGACCGACCACTACCAGATCGCGATCCGCGCACAGCTTCCGGAGCACTCACCCGGCGACCTCTTCGTTCAGGCGTTCAGTGAACCGTTTACGATTGTCCCGCAAGCGAGCGGAGGCTTGAGTGATGTGACGGTGAGCCAACGTATAGTTGTCATTACAATGACCGACAACGGTCAGGAGGTTGACGGAGACACGGTGGACATCGTCTTGAACGGAACCACCGTCAGTGCAGCGCACATTCTCGTTGGCCCGCCGGGGACTGACCTGGAACTCACGCTGCAGGCGGGGATGAATCTCCTGGAGGTTGTGGCTCTGAACGAGGGCACAATCTCACCCAACACGGCGGAACTTGTCATCAGTCATGTACTTGAGGGTGAATCGATCCAGGAGTGGCGGCTCGCAACGGGCGAGACCGGCTCGCTGACGGTCACCGCACCGTAGCGGTGCGGCGCCGACCCCGCAGGCCCACCTACCAGGTAATCGGGCCGAAAGCCGGGAGGGATGCGCTTTCGGTCGGCTCGGTTCGGATTCGGAAATCCCTGAACTCGGCGGCGCCGAGCGAACGCAGCGCTACCTCCACCCCGCTGTCTATCCCAAACCAGGT
>DAOWMR010000496.1 GCA_030642995.1 Spirochaetales bacterium | reverse complement strand
TAGGCTTCAATCGCCGCTTCGATCCAACGTTCAAGAGGGTCCGGGATGCCATAGTCAGCGGAGAAATCGGGCAACCCCATATCCTCAGAATAACGAGCAGGGATCCAGCGCCTCCCCCGATCGAGTACGTCAAGGTGTCGGGAGGGATCTTCCTCGACATGACCATACACGATTTTGACATGGCGCGATTCCTCATCGGCAGCGAAGTTGAGGAGGTCTATGCCGTGGGGGCCGTGAAGATTGATCCAGCAATCGGAGAAGCCGGAGACATTGATACGGCGATGATCACACTGGTTTTCGAGAACGGCGTTATCGGAACAATTGATAACAGCCGGCAGGCGGTATTCGGGTACGATCAGCGAGTTGAGGTATTCGGTTCGGAGGGAATGGCGATCTCGGAAAATGTCACTCCAAACAGGGTGCGGGTTCTGAATGCTGAATCGGTGAAGGAGGATCTGCCCCTCAATTTCTTCATGGAGCGCTACGTGACTTCCTACGTGAATGAGATGAATGAATTCGTTGGAGCCGTGAGGAATGGAACTTCTCCACCGGTAGGCGGCCGGGACGGGAAAATGCCGGTTCTGATTGGACAGGCTGCTTTGAAGTCTCTTCAGGAAGGCAGACCGGTGAGAATCGCGGAGATAGCTCAGGCGACCTGAATTGCCTGCGATGAGGTGAAGCCGACTGCAATCTCTTGGCAGGGCTCGGTTCCAGGCGTATGATTCGGCCATGGGCAAGAAGGACAAGAGTGCTCGCCGAGCGGCGGAAGCCTACGGAAAGACCAAGAAACTCACACCGTCGGATCCGATGAATAGCCACGACAAGGATCAAGACTCCCCGTCGTTTGAGAAAGTGGGGTTCGATTCAGTTGCTTCCGGTCCGGAACGGGTTGCCCACCTTCTCATCGCCATGGGCTCGGAACGGGCGTCTGAGATTCTCGGGCGTCTGGAGCCGGCGGAGATTGAGATGGTTGCGAAGGCCATCATCCAGACGCCCAGTGTTCGCCGTGCCGAAGCGGAGCGGCTTCTGGAGGCAATTGGCCAGACGGGCGAAGAGCGCAAACTTGCAGGCGGCCCGGAAATTGCCCGAGAGATGCTCATCCGTGCGTTTGGCGAGGATAGAGGCGAGCGCTTCTTTCGCGATGCCGTTCCGGAGGCAGCACCGAGCCATTTTCAGTTCCTCGATGATCTTGAACCGCACCAACTCCGGCTGTTGTTCAAAGATGAGTCCGCGGGAGCCATTGCGGTAGTGATCCCCCACCTTGATCGCGAGAGCGCCGGGGCGGTGCTGAGCACGCTGCCGCCTGACCGGCAGACCGAGGTCGTCCGTCGCGTGGCCAGAATGGGCCGGCTCAATCGAGATGTCATTGTGCGCATTGAGGATGCGGTGCGGGAGAAGATCCGGCAACAGGGGCGTCAAGTGACCCAGCGCGTGGACGGAAACGAGAAACTCGCCGCGATTCTCCGTCATATGGCTCCGTCTGCCGAGGGTGAGATCCTGCATGCTCTGGATGTGGTGGATCCGGAACTCTCCCGTTCGGTGAAGGAACGTCTCTACACAACCGATCTCCTCTTTCTCATTCATGATCGCGATCTCGCAGACCTTCTGCGCGAGTTTGAAGACCATCAGCTGGCGTTGTTTCTGAAGGGGAAGACCGAAGAACTCCGCGCGCGGGTATTGCGGGCGGTCTCCGAGCGGCGGCGCGCTTTCATTACCGAAGAGTATGCTCATCTCGGCGCGCAGAAGCGCGAAGATGTGGACGAGATCACCCACGAGCTCCTCGAGCGGCTCCGTGAACTGGAAGAAGACGGGACGATACTTGTACCGAGAGAAGGTGATCGGTATATTTAGCTGAATCGAACCCGGCTCGGAGGCACAGGTGTACTCAACACGAACAGCGTATCTACTCTGGCTGGGGTCATTCCTCATCCCGGGCCTCCATCGGTTCTATCTCGGAAAGGTGGGCACCGGACTGCTCTATCTCTTCACGGGGGGGCTGTTCTGGGTAGGCACGCTGTATGACGGTATCACGATGCAGCAGCAGGTCCGGGAGGCAAATCTCCGGCTGCGGATGCGGGGAATATTGAACGATGAGCTGGACGAGGCTGCGGAGCTGGCCTATCGCCGCCCTCGTCCGTTGACGGACGAGGGCGTGACCGGAAGCCGTCGGAACACCGAATC
>DAOWMR010000373.1 GCA_030642995.1 Spirochaetales bacterium | reverse complement strand
TGAAGAACTGCGCCTTGATTCGCGGCCACTGACTGGCACGAACGACAACGGCACGGATGAGAAAGATCGTCCCCGATACGGTTACAACACTGATGAGCGTGGGGAGGTACTTGTCGCGTGCCCGAAGCGCACGCCCCGCTTGCCTGTGCGGTGCGGGGCGCTCCGAATTCACTCGGCGATCTCCGGAATAGTATCGTCGCCGATCAGCCACTCGGCAGTAAGATCCGCAACGACGCCGTCGGCAATGATCGCTGCGAGACCTTCATCGATCCATTCAACGATCGGATTGTCCTTCTCAAAGACCAGACCAAAGCCCAGGTCCGCAGGATCCGACGGCAGGATAGCCGCGATTGTGGCCTCCGGGACCTGTACCGCCGTGGCAAACAACGCTGTGGGGAGCGATATCACGGTAGCATCAATCTGTCCGGCCAGAAGCGCCTGGAAGGTTCCCACCTGCTCACTGAAGACGGCAACGTCGTCCGCGCCGATGATATTCTCGATATAGTCGAGATCGGCCGTCCCGATGGTAGCACCCCAGCGCGCTTTCCGCAGATCCGCAAAAGTGCGGGCACTCGCGAAATCGCTTTCAGGCAATGCCACAACTGCCTTCTCCGGCTGGTAATAAACGATTGAGAAGTCCACGAACTCACGTCGGGCTTCAGTCACCGAATACTGCTGGAGATTGAAGTCATACGGCTTTTCGCCGGGAGCGATTCCCTGATCAAACGTCTGGCGTATCCACACGACATCCTCGCGGTCGAACCCGAGCTCGGCAGCGAGTGCGTAGACCATTCCGTTCTCGAAACCCTCGCCACCGGCAGGATCGTCGTTCATCATCCACGGCGGATAGACCGGTTCGCCCGTCGCAACGGTGAGCTTTCCGGGCTGGACGAGCCGCGGATCATCCGGGGTGCGTTCCAGTGCCGTGTCGCCGACCCCTTCCGACTCCTCACTCGATCCGGTTGCAAAGGCAGGCAATGCAAACAGGCAGATCAACAACACCAATAGAACTCGTCGAATCATTGTGTCCTCCTCGATAGAACGAGATTAGATTTTCCACGGGGTGTGGTCAAGTGAAACCCACTGCGCACGGGCCTCACCAGGATGCAAACCACTCGGCGTCCTCCCTGGCTTCCACCGAAGCCTCGATCTCATTCTCGAGAAGCGACAGAAAGTCCAGTCCGGTCATCTCTTCAACCGCGTCCACGGTCGTGATGAATTGCTCCTTCTCGTATGAGTCGGGAAGCAGCTGCGGGACGGCGAATGCGCAGACCTGCGGCGTCTCGGCGTCCGTGTAGACGATCATCCAGTACCCGTTTGGGACCCGATGCGGCTCGTCCGCGCCGGGGAGCGCAGGCATCAACTCGGCTTCGTTACCGTAGTAGGGGCCGGCGATCACGTACGCGGTACCGAAATGGGTGACAAGGCGGCGAACGGCGTTTTCCAGAGATTTCCAGGGACCCCGATTGAGCCTGGAAGTCTGCGGTGCAAGGACTGACAGGAAGTTCACCTCTTCGGCGAACGGTGAACCGTGGAAAGAGCCCAACGGGACCAGATGCCCGCGATCGTAGTTATGGGCGGCATATGCGCCCTCGTAGTCCCCGCGGCGCGAACGCTCCTCGAGGGTTTCATCTTCATCCAGGAATGGGTCTGTTTGGTAGTCACGATCGGGATCCGAACGATTCTGCAACCACGTTCGTGTGACAACGTATGCCACCCAGTCGGCGAGCTTGGTGTCGTCGTTTGTGCCCCCAATTGCACAACGCCCCGCCCACGCCTATCACTCACGAGCACTTCAATACCAGGTAGAACGAATCGCCGCTCTCCGATTCTTCGTAGCGTTCCATCTCCGCGATCACAAATTGATTGCCGATGGCCTCCTGGATCGTAGACTTGGTGTGATAGGTGAAGCGAAGGCCATGGTGGATCTTCTCGCCGGAGCCGTACCAGAAGGAGTGAAACGCAATGCCTCCCGGTCGTATCACGCGAGCTTGCGCCTCGAACGAACGAGACAGTCCGCCCGGCGTGAGTTGATGCAGCACCTTGTTGGAGTAGATGGCGTCAAAACGGCGGTCGGTGTCCATGGTCACGGCGTCCAGCCGGAACACGTCCGCTTGCGGGTGACTGTCGAGGTAGATGTCCAGGAATGGCTGGGAGGCGTCGGTCCCGGTCGCGCGGTAGCGTGCCAACAGGAGATCGAGGTCGGCGCCGGGCCCCATGCCGAGTTCAAGCACCTCTGATCCGTCGGGTACATGACGCGCGAGGAGCTCGACCAGTTCACTCCAGTCGTCGTCCTTCGTCATGGAGATGTAGTCACGCACGTTCTTCTCATCGTCGAAGTAGCTGCTCATTCGGCCCAGGCGCTTTCCCGGTAGGCGCGCACCGCGTCTCCGTCGGATGCTCGTGTCCCTTCCGCCTCACCGGGGCCGCCAAAGAGAGGAAAGGCCTCTGCAAGCCGCGGGTCCAGCGCCGCCGCCCGGTCGTAGAAGCTCCGAGCGCTCCCTCGTTGACCGTCCTCCAGATGCTCAACGGCAAGTCCCAGCAGGATCCGCGGATTGTCCGGTGAGAGCCCGTTGGCCTGGTCGAGCAATTCGCGTGCTGCGGCGTGGTCGCCGTTGAGTGCGGCGATGGATGCGAGGTTCAGGATGGCCGGGACATAGTCCGCCATGCTCACCGCGTGCTCGAACTCCTGCGCCGCTTCGTCCAGCAGGCCGAACCGAGCGTAGATGGTTCCGCGGAGGTTGTGGTCTCTGGGCGATTGCGGGGTCTCTACCCCTCGCGCGGCGATCATGAGATCGAGCGCTTCATTGAGGTAGTCGTCCAGCTCCGCTGCGAAATGATCGCCCGTTATGCGCGATTCGCGTTGCTGTGTCGGTGGCTCCCACGGGACGGGAGGATAGACCCGCCATGCATCTTCAGTCGTGAACATGTCGGCTGATCGATTAGCCTCCGCCGCTCGCCATTGTCGCGCTCCCACCTGCCACGCTGCCCGGAACCCTTCGCCGAGGACCGTGGTTTCCACCGGTACCCAGACACGACCGTCTCGAACGATGAACTCAGCCTGATCCGGGAAGATGCTCGAAATTTCATCGGGCCCGCGTCCGAGTGAGAATGCAGTGAAGATGTGGCCGGGAGTGGTGATGAATGCCGTCCGGACGCCGGCTGCCTCCAGCAGCGAATTGTAGAGCACCGACAGGTCGTCGCAGTCTCCTACACCGTAGGAGAGGGTCTCGGTCGGGAACTGCAGGAAATCGATTGAGCCCTCGCTCTGTGACAGGTCTGAATAGGCCGAGGCCGGGTCCACCCGGTAGGCCAATTCCCGCGAGCGAAGAAGTTCCAGGACGCGCATGGCAATGAGCAGCTGTCGGGGCAGGGCGGCTGCAATGGTGTCGGCGGTGTCCGCCGCGGCCTGCCCGGCCAGGGCCATCACGGTCGGGCT
>DAOWMR010000352.1 GCA_030642995.1 Spirochaetales bacterium | reverse complement strand
TCACGTTTGACGACGTGATCGACGTCATTCGGGAGGAACAGACCGAGGATGTCTACAAGATGGGAGCAATGGAAGGGTCGGCGGATCGATATATCGATGCGTCGGTGTGGAGGCTGGTTCGCAAACGAATACCGTGGCTCATCGTTCTGCTCCTCGCAGGGGCAGTGACAACCAATGTGCTCAATGTATTTCAGCCATTGATCCTCTCAGCCACCTTTCTGATCCTGTTCGTTCCCGTGATCACCCAGACCGGAGGCAACTCCGGAACACAGAGTTCCACACTCATGATCCGAGGTCTCGCCACGGGAGAGATCCGGTTCCGGGATCTTGGACAGGTGATTGCGAAAGAACTCGCTGTAGGTCTGATTATGGGCCTGACTCTCGGGATCGTCATCCTCCTCCGCGGGATGTTCCTTCCACCCGGAATTGAGTTCATGAGTGCGATTGCAGTGGGAGCCTCTCTGGTTTTTGTGGTGTTGTTCTCTTCGCTCGTCGGAGCTATCGCTCCGCTTCTCATCCACAGGATGGGTTTTGATCCTACCGTGATGGCCGGTCCCCTGATGGCGACCATCATTGACGTGGCCGGACTTACCATCTACTTCCAGATTGCCCGGATCATTCTTCACCTCTAGCAACAGTCCACCCGAGGTCTGCGCTCCACGTTATCGGGTTGTCGGAATCGCGATCCCATTCCACCCCAACGCCTGCACGATACTCGGCCGGTCCGGAATGGACCCGCGCGCGACACTCCGCAGTTGCACCGCGGAGACCCCACGAGCCGTCGTCATCGGCGAAGGAGGCTGCGCCGGACAAGCCAAAGAGTCCATCAGATCCTGAAGCGATTTGTCCGAGCTGCAGATCACCCCCGCTATCGATCTGGAGACCATCCTCGATCGAAATCTTGAGAGAAGCACGGGATCTCCGCAGGAGTATCCAGCTCAACGGAAAAACCCGGCTCACCGGCACTTGGTCCGTCGGCACTTTGTACTCAACGCTCACAAGCATCTCGGTGGAGATGATTGCTGATCGAGTCGGCGCCATGCCGTCCGCATCGGTCACTTCGTCCCATTCGGCATCGAGGCTCGTGGCCAGATCAAACCGCCAACAACCTGCCGTCACATAAGTGCTCACGTTCAGTTCGACATCGTCGGATTCAAGTCCCAGGAGTGTGAACACAACTCCCGGGACCGCCGCCTCGGGTCGCCACGCCGTCGCAAATCGGCCGGCTGCACTGATGCCGGCCGCAGTCACCCCGTTGAGATCCGCGCGAACGGCGAACCCCACCGCCGTCGCTTCGGCCGATGTTTCTGCAAATGGAAGCCGATAGCGCGCCGAAGTGACGGACGAAAACGCTGTGGCTTCCAGATCAACCTTGTCAGAGCGGGAGAGATCGCGGCGTGACGTGATTCGGACGGGGGTCAGGGACAGCTCCGCACTGACGGCCAGGCGCCACCACCATCCGGGCGGGAAGGTCTCCGAGAGAGACACGCCGGCTGCAGGGCCAACCTCAACGTCCGATGCGAACAACCCAACCGGAAACTGTCCGCGACAGAGCAGATGAAGCATGTCTGCGGGCATCGAAACACGTTCGAACCAACCAATCTCGGCAGGGTCCCCGACGGGTGACTCGCCAGCGAGCCCGCTCGCGGGCCGGCTTGCAGCGGCCGTGAGTTCAGCCCAGCTCCGGCCCGGCTGGATGCCGTCGGCGAACCACGAACCAATTGATGTAACGACCGCCAATCCGTCATCCGTCTGGATAACGAAGCCGCTGACCGGCAGGAACCCCGGCGACAGCGAGAGCCCGCGCCGTGAAACCGGATCAATCCCGGCGTCCAGTCTCGCCACGGTGGTTTCACGCCAGGCTGATCCGCGAGCGGACGTGGGATGCGGATTGCCAAGCTCCCGTAGGCCCCCGGTAAGCGAGAGCGGGCCAAGCGCAAAGCCCGGCATGTCGGCTGCGATACGGCAGAGCGAGTCGTTGGCGGGACATTCTTCCGCCCATTGTGTCCACACAATGATCCGGGCTTTGCGGATGAAGAGGATCCTCGGAATCTCAACAACGAGTCGGGTCTGCAGCGGATCACCGAAATTGATCCGTGTGTCGAGTGACTCATCCGCGCCGGCGCCATCCAACGGTCCCGCGAACAGAAGAGCAATGATCGTGAAACCAAGCCGGATAGTTCGCACACTGACTGTTACTGGCGGTTTGAGCGCGCCGCTTCAGCTCGTGCGAAGCTGGTCAGCTATTGCGAATCTGGTCGTCGGTCAGGTCTGGGCGTTCAACGCCATCCGTGCCCGAGAGCGAAACCGGGTGACCATTGTGCGTGAAATCAACCCGTCCGCCGTTGGGCAATCGATACGATGTCCGACCGCGTTCGAGCGTGATCTCGAGGAGTGTGCCGTGCCAGAGAATACGGAACTGCAACCGTGTCCACTCTCGGGGAAGGATAGGCTGGAAGCTCAGATCCCCGTGATAGTCCCGCATGCCTGCAAAACCGTACGCCATGGAGAGCCAGGTACCCGCCATGGCGGCCGTGTGCACACCATCCTTGACGTTGCCGTTGATATCGTCCAAATCCATGCGGGCGGTCTGCATGAAGTATCGATAGGCTAGCTCGGTCTCACCGATTTCCGCGGCGACGATGCTCTGAATGCACGGGGCGAGCGAGGAGTCCCCGGTTGTAATGGGATCATAGTACGCGAAGTTGCGCCGCTTCTCGGAGAGATTGAATCGATCTCCCTGCAGAAAGAGCGCGAGAACAAGATCGGGCTGCTTCAGTACCTGATGCCGATAGATGTTCAACGGATGGTAGTGCAGGAGCAACGGATAGTGATCGGGCGGCGTGTTCTCGAAATCCCACATCGCGCGATCAAAAAAGCTGTCATCCTGGGGATAGAGCCCGCGCCCTTCGTCGAAGGGAACATACATCTGTTGGGCCGCGCGGCGCCACTCGTCAACCTCTGATTCTTCAAGTCCGATCCGGCCGGTCAGGGGGACGAGCGTCGCCCGGTCCTGTTGTTGCATTTCGTCAAACACCTCTGCAGCATAGCCTAGATGATCGGATGCCATGAGATTCGTGAAGGTGTTGTTGTTCACCAGTGCGGTGTACTCGTCCGGCCCGGTTACTTCGTTGATGCAGAAGCCTTTTCCGTCTATGAAGCAGCCTAAATCCAACCAGAATCGCGCGGTTTCAAACAGCATCTCCGCCCCGCGTTTGAGCAGGAACCAACGGTCACCGGTGGCCTGCACGTACTTCCGCATGGCGTAGATGATGTCCGCGTTTATGTGGTACTGCGCCGTGCCTGCCGGGAAATAGGCCGACGCCTCGTCACCGTTGATGGTTCTCCAGGGATAGAGTGCCCCGCGGTGCCTGAGGACCCGGGCCCGTTCCCTGGCGCGATCCAGTGTGCGATAACGATACTCGAGAATCGCCCGAGCAATGCCCGGGTTCGTGTAGGTGAAGAAAGGCATCACGTAGATCTCGGTGTCCCAGAAATAGTGCCCCTCGTACCCCGTTCCGGTCAGTCCCTTGGCAGCAACACTCGTTCTTCCATTTCGTCCGGCGGCCTGAAGGAGATGAAAGATATTGAATCGAATGCTCTGCTGAAGCGAGGCATCACCCTCCACGATCACATCGCTCCGCGACCAGAACGCAGCC
>DAOWMR010000062.1 GCA_030642995.1 Spirochaetales bacterium | reverse complement strand
GGAACAGGCCCTGAGCCGCCGGAAGCAGGGACGCATTATTCGTACCTCCCTCTGGTTTCTGCAGGAGCATCTTGAATTTGCGGACTTTCAACCGCGATTTGACCTTCTCTTCGTCTCAAATGGAAGCGTGGAGCATATCAAAAACGCTTTTTGCGGGCGTGGAGCATTGTGAGAATTGCGAAACCTGTTGATCCAAAACGAATCGCAGAACTGAAAAAGAAAATTCGTGATAGTCGATATGTTGCCGACGCCGTGCAAAATCTCGCCCAGCGGCTCACAAACGAGATCGTCGGACATCAACATCGATAGAAAGGCGTATGGTCAAAGCTGAGGTCGTTCGCGAAGCTCGTCGATGACCCGGGCGGCCGCCCGACGGACCGTGGTTGAATATCCCCCCTGTGCAATGGAAATAAGTGCTCGGAAAAGATCGGGATCATCAATCCCCCCCGATCGCTCGTGAAGATCACCGACGGCATTGACGACCGCGATCGCCAGAGCGTTGTCAGGGCGTGCGACGGCGTTCATTCGGGTTACCAGTGTCGTAAGGGTCGACAGAAGCTCTGGTGTGGGTGCAGACGCCGTCTGAGCGACTGCGGTGACCGCCTGGGACAAGACGTAGGCGTCCTCTTCGTGTTTCAGCACACGTTCGAGGGTGGCGGTAGCGGCAGGACCACCTATCGAGCCAAGGAGGAGCACCGCGTCCGCCCGGATCATCGGAAAATCATTGATTACACGTCCCTCTCGGCGGATCTGGAAGTCATAGGATTCTGTGGCCAGGAAAGCGAGCAGGTCCAGTGCCGGACTATCATCGGGGCTGAGTTGATCCTCTGCATGCATCTGTCCAAGGGTTGCGAGGACGCGGCTCTTGGCATCCAGATCAATCGCAAACGCCTGGGCACGAAGGGCGGTGATGACCTGAGGCCGCAGCGCCGGGATAGTTGAGTCTGCCGCATCCGGTCGCACCCAGTCACCGTCGGCTTCCGGCTGAATCTCCGTGGGCTGGATCCAGTCCGGCTGTGCCTCGTCGATTTCCCTGGATTCCTCTTGATCACCGGATGTCGTCTGGGCCATGAGGTTGACGGAGAGAATCAGCAACAGGAGGGGTAGGGCAGAACGCACGACAGCGGAGTATATCACGCGTCTCCTTGACTGCAGTAGGGGGCGCATTTACTATGCTGAGTCATGTTGAGAGCACTATTCCCGGGTTCCTTTGACCCACCTACGAATGGTCACCTGAACCTGATAGAACGAGCGAGCACGATCTACGATGAAATATTTGTGGTTGTTGCGTCGAATCCGGGCAAACAGTACACCTTCACCGCCGACGAGCGGTATCGGATGATGGAAGAACTGGCGACGGATTTCAGGAACGTTCAGGTCCATTTGTGGGACAGCCTGATAGTCGAATTTGCGGAGAAAGTAGATGCTCAGATAATGATCCGTGGTGTGCGTGCTCTGGCGGACTTCGCATACGAGTTCGAGTTGAGCATGATGAACAAGGGACTCAATCCGCGGATCGAGACAATATTCATGCCGACAGACCCGCAATATTTTGTGCTGCGATCAACGACTATCAAAGAGCTCGCCCGACTTGGGGGAGATATTTCCACGATGGTGCCGCCGTCTGTGGCGTTGGCGCTTCGAGAGCGGTTTCGCGGATAGCCGTCGGTGCCGTGCGAGTTGACAGGGTCTGAATGATACGATATCTTTCATGGACTTTCGCAGGGTGGGAATTGAAATGGCAGTACCAAAGAAAAAGCATTCAAAAGCACGAACACGTCGGCGTCGCAAGATCAATGGAAGAATCAAGCTTCCGACGCTTGTGACGTCACCCGAAAGTGGTGAAGCCGTTGTTCGTCATCACGTAGACATGAAGAGTGGGTTCTATCGAGGCCGGCAGGTTTTCGAGCCTGAGGAACTTGAATAAACAACGAGGAGAGAGCTATGGCTGACGAACTGTTCGAGAAGATGAAGAAGCTGATTGCGGAAAAGTTGGAGATTGACGAGAGTAAGATCACTCTTGACTCGTCCTTCCGCCAGGATCTTGGCGCGGACAGCCTGGACACCTTTGAACTCGTCTACGCTATTGAGGAAGAGATGGGAGTTGAGGTTCCGGACGAGAAGGCAAACGAGTTCGAGACCGTTCGTGACGCGCTCGACTTCATTAAGTCCCAGCAGAGCTAACGCAGCCGGCCCGCGGAATGCGGGCGCCTGCATCTGCACTAAGTTTGGTGCGACTATTCAAACGAACAGAAGCTCATCTCGCCCCGGCCGCCGATAGTGCCCGGCGCGATGAGCTTCTTGTCTTTCAACGCCACGCTGGAATAAAATTCAAGGATCTCGACTTGCTGAATCTGGCGTTCTGCCATCGTTCTTTTGCGAACGAGCAGGGCGGTGGAATTGGGAACAATGAACGGCTGGAATTTTTTGGCGATTCAGTTCTCGGCGTAGTCGTTGCGGAGTATCTCTACGAAACCCTTCCGGACCGTGCGGAGGGCGACCTTGCAAAAATCAAGAGCTTCGTTGTCAGTGAGGCGACTCTGACCGGCATTGCGCGGGAGCTTCGTGTCGACAATTTCATTCTCATTGGCAGGGGCGAGGAGTTTTCCGGCGGCCGTTCCAAGAAGGCCATCCTCGCCGACGCGACTGAAGCGGTGATTGGGGCTTATTTCCTCGACAGCGGATTGCGAGAGGCTCGGAAATTCGTTCTGCGATTCCTGGTTCCGGAGATCGCGAAGGTTCTTGAGGATCGGCACGAGAAGGACTACAAGACACTTCTGCAGGAGTACGCCCAGAAGAGATACAAGAGCTATCCGAAGTACGTGGTAGCCAAGCGGACCGGGCCTGATCATGATCGCGTGTTTTGGATTGAAGTTGAAGTTGCCGGGAAGAACTACGGTCCGGGAAAAGGGCCGAACAAAAAGCAGGCGGAGCAGGCGGCTGCGAGCCTTGCCTACGAAAGCCTCACACGAAGTTCCAATGCTGGTCGGCCGCATGGGTCACAGCCGCGCAACCGGAGGCCACGCAGTCGCGGAGGATCTCGAAAACAGATGAGGCGTTCCTGATTTCGCGGTCTGTTTCAGGAAGTGTCCGTTGGATGGTGGTTAGCGCCTTTCAATCTTGAATCGTAGAAAGTACGAGCGATTTTCAGCAATTGGGGCCGAGTGTTCTGTTTCGGATCGTCCAGGACAGTCTCAAAGAGATGGTCGATGACGGTACCCATAGCCGGACCCGGGGGTATGTCTATGGTTGCGAGATCGTGCCCGTTGACTGCAAGGTCTTTTCTGTTGAGGGCGTGGTCGTTCGCGAGGATTTCGGTGATGCGGTCACGAAACGTGAGGAGCGTTCGGAAATCGACTCTGGATCCACGCTGGGCATAGCTGTCCGCCTGTCGCAACGCAAAGAGATTTTCAACATTCTGAAGCCCAACGCGGGCGAGGAACCTCCGCACGGCTGCGTCGGTCCAGTCGGGTGTGTAAGCGAACATGTGTTGACGAATGAGGTGTGTGACCTGGTCAATTACCGTGTTCGGGTAGCGTAGTCTTCGGAGGAGTGACTGTGCCTGGTCGGCCGATTCCTGGTCATGTCGGTAGAAGGTCCGGTTTCCATCGGCGTCTACCGAGAGGGTGGCAGGTTTGGCTATATCGTGAAGCAGGGCGGCGAGTCGAACCGTCATATTGTCTTTGGGGGCACTCTCACAAGTGAGGATGGAGTGTTCGAAAACGTCAAAGCGGTGGTCCCCTCGCTGCTCAATGCCCACGCCCGCAGCGAGTTCCGGGAGAATAACCTGGAGTAGTCCACCTCGAGACATCAAACGGAATCCGACGGTGGGACGTTCGCTTGCCAAGATCTTGTTGAGTTCGTCCCGTGTCCGTTCGTAAGACACCCGTTGGAGCGTGTGTGAGGCGCGGGTCAGTGCCTCCCAGGTGTCCGGTTCTATGTGGAACTGCAGCTGCGTGGCAAAGCGAACGGCCCGTAGCAATCTGAGCGCGTCCTCGGCAAATCGTTCATCCGGGTTGCCGATTGCGCGAATTGTGCCCGTCTGCAAATCGGCCTCGCCGCCGAACGGGTCGAGAAACCGCTCCTGCACTGGGTCAAGGGCCATCCCGTTGATTGTGAAGTCCCTGCGCGCAAGGTCCTCCTCAATTGTTGTCACGAACTGCACGGAATCGGGATGGCGTCCATCGGTATATGCGGACTCGACGCGGAAGGTCGTCACCTCAAGGCTCTCGTCGCTGGTGAGGACGGTGACGGTACCATGCTCGATACCCGTTGGCACGACACGGCGAAAAAGGCGCTTGACCTGTTCAGGAGTCGCGCTGGTGGCGAGATCATAGTCGTCCGGCTTCACGCGCCGGACGAGGTCACGGACCGCTCCGCCGACAACGTAGGCCTCGTGTCCGGCATTCCGGAGGCGGCTGCACACCTCACCCGCGGGGGTTGAGAGTGTACTGAAAATTCGTCGAAGGCTGGAACTGTTCACGAGGGACAATTATTCCCGCAACGTCCCGGCTGTCAACAAAAAAGGGGCTGCCCCATAAGGGACAACCCCACTTTGCGTCTCACGCAGTCTCCGGTTTCCGACCTTGGGCTACTGGAGGAGCTGCAGAATGGACTGCGGCTTCTGGTTGGCCTGGGCCAGCATGGCAGTGGAAGACTGAAGGAGGATCTGGTTCGTTACGAACTGAACAGTCTCGGCCGCCATGTCGGTGTCCCGGATCTGGGATTCCGACGCCTGCAGGTTTTCTGCACCCACCGAGAGTCCCACGCGTGCATGATCCAGTCGGTTCTGATAGGCGCCGAGGTCTGCGCGCTGCTTGTTGACCTTCCTGAGGGCCGAGTCAATCACGCCGATGGCCGCATTGGCCGAGTCGGGATTGGACATGGTGATGAAGCTCGCTGTGTGCGCCAGGCCGCCGGTTCCCTGGATACCAAGTCCCTGGGCGGTCATGGTGCCGATATAGACGCGCTCGCGCTGATCCATGTTGGCGCCGATGTGGAACCACATGCTTGCGGTCACGGCATTCGTGCCCGTTTCACGCGCGAACCGGCCGGTCAGGATGTTCATGCCGTTGAACTGTGCGTGCGAAGCAATGCGGTTGACCTCGTCGACCAGTTGGGATGTCTCAACCTGGATCTGCATGCGATCCTCGGACGAGTAGATGCCGTTGGACGCCTGTACGGCGAGCTCGCGCATCCGCTGGAGGATATCTGAGGTTTCCTGCAGATACCCTTCCGATGTCTGGATCAGCGAAATGCCGTCCGCAGCGTTGCGTTCAGCCTGCTGAAGACCGCGGATCTGACTTCGCATCTTTTC
Organism: Spirochaetales bacterium; assembly: GCA_030642995.1. Lineage (GTDB taxonomy): Bacteria > Spirochaetota > Spirochaetia > DSM-27196 > SLST01 > JAHOYX01. The sequence continues at coordinate 5,011 of DAOWMR010000062.1, read as the reverse complement.
AGACACGGCGAGGCCGGCGGCATCGTCGCCGGCACGATTGATTCGCATGCCCGACGAGAGTTTTTCGATGTTTCCGTCAAGACCCATGCCGGTGAACTTGAGCTGGCGCTGAGCAAACATCGCGCTAAGATTGTGGTTGATGATCATCTCATCCTCCTTGATGTAGTGTCGCCGGACTTCCGTGTCGCGGCGAGGTGAGGCGCTTCATACGAAGACTCCTCACTTTGAGTCTCGGAGGGAGAAAAACTTAGTTAAGTCCTTTTTTGGCGAGTGATATGGAGGGCCCAGGCATCGGGGGAGGAGGCAGGATCGGTTTACGTGTTTGGCAAAATAGCGTAGTCTTTCGGCCAATCGTGAGAGGAGTAGTGATCACCGGCGGGAAAGCGCCCGGGACGTTGGTTGTTCTTCGCTGGTGCGGATCTGCGGGAATCGTGGTTGCTGCGGATTGCGGCCTGGAGACGGCAATTCGCTGTGGCGTGCATCCGGATCTTGTCGTCGGTGATTTTGACAGTTTGGAAACCGCGGAGCTGCTGTCCGATCTCAGGGAATCGGAGATTGAGCGCTGCCCGCGAGACAAGGATGAAACAGATACCGAGATCGCGGTACGAGTATCTCGGGAGCGTGGAGCCGACGAGATCGTTATCATCGGGGGTGGGGGTGGGCAAATGGCTCACTTCGTCGGGATATTGAGCTTGTTTGACCGGCCTGACCCGCCAAGCGTGTGGATTACGGATTCGGCGGAGTTCACCTGCATAACAAGCTCAATATCGATTACCGGTGGAATTGGCGATGTCGTTGGTTTTTTCCCGATTGGTTGTCTGCCATGTGAGATGCATTCCCACGGACTGAGATGGCCGCTTGATTCGGTGGTGTGGAACAAGGGAGACATTGGTGTGAGCAATGAGCTGTCGGATACCAGAGCAGAGGTCCACATGGAGAGAGGTCGCTTGTTGATGATTCGGGATCTGGAGGGCTGAGTGGTGGATCGTGTGCGTAGCGGGAGCACGGATACCCTTCGAGACCTCGCTCTTGCTCTAACGCAGGAAGAGCGTCGCAAGCTATTGCGCAACATTGCCGGCAGTCTCAGCCTGAAGTCCGCCGACGAACCGCCTCTCTATGAACGCGAAGTCGCTGACACCGAGCGGCACGCCCTGATTGCAGCCGAGATAGAGAATCTGAGTTTCTGGCGCCGGATTCGATTCTTTCTCCGACGAGTGTTCAGCACCAAGGCCCACGATCAGGCGTTCATTGAGTTCCGGCTGAGCGAAATGCGACGCCGCATCCGAGCCGGGTGTCCGGCCATGTCTCCGCTTGAGCACCACAGCGTGTGTGCAGAGATTGCCGTGGCAACGTGGTCGGTGTATCAAGCCGCCTATCCGCTCATACCGATGTTTCTTGATCTATGGCGTTCCGGCAGCTATCTGCAGGAGTCGATTGAATACTTGCTGTCTCAGCGAATTCCAGCTGCTCGCAGTGACTTGGCGGACTTCGTATCGGTAGAAGAGCTCCAGGATGCATTCATGGAGAACGAGTTGAAGAGCGATGTTCGAAAACTCGTGGTAGAGCGCCTTGGGATGTATCTGGATGACATACCTGGCGATCTCTTTGGACATCTGGAAGAGGGAGTGCTGCCGCTCTACTTCCTCCGGCCGCTATGCCTGCTTGACTACAATCGACTGTTCGAAGTGTTCGGATTTGATCCGGGCATCACTCCACCGGAGGGATCGCCGCCGTTCAAGGCTGCGCCGACATCGGCCGCGTTGCCTCTGGTTGAGAGCGTGTTCTACGGACTGCATTCCGCGGCACGATTGGAGCGGGGCTTCTATGTGCATCTGGATCTCCTGGATCGATATCTGGAACTGAAGGAAATGCGTGATTCCGAGGAAGTGGAAGACTCTCACGTGAATCGGGGACAGGACAAGCAGGAGGGCGAGGCGGACGAAGGGGAGCTGTCGGAGCCCGAAGAGGAAGTGCATCAGCAACGGCGGGTGCATCTGCAGGAACTCCGGGACCAGCTTGATACACTCCATGCGGCTGCCATGCGTCTGGCCGGCCACATTTCGTTCTCGGAGGTGGTTCGATACTACCGGCGTGATCCCTGGCACCGGATCGTCGCATACATGCCGAAGTTGCGGTTGCGCGAGTTCTACCAGAGCTATCTCATGATGCACGTTCTTTCTCAATTGGATGAGGGCTTCGGTGATGTGCGGGCCGGAGTTGTCTCGCGGATGACTGAAGAGCTTTTCGGGGGCAGTCCGTCACCGTTCGAGTATTTTCGGCCTGCGATACTCTCGGCGCCGGACAAGCTCGGTCTTCCGAGGTTCCGACACATCCGCTCTGCGACTGTTCTGCAGAATTTCCTGGGGCGGATCTACCGGACGCGTTTGCAGGAGATGGTACGGATTCTCTCCCGGATACTGCCGGTACGGCAGCGTGATTCTTCAAGCGCACTTGTCGTCCATGTTGCCGGCGTCGAGCAAGCCCTCGCGGATCTGGAAGGGTTCGATAAGAGCTTCTCGCCGGATTCAGACGACGGAAAGGCCTTTTTTCGCGTGCGGTACGGCGTTGAGAAAGACGTGACCCTTTACAAGTCCTATCGAAATATCGTGCAACATAAGGATCGGGAAGTTCGGTCGATGATCGATCTATCTCTGGAGCATTTTCGAGGTTTGCGGCTTGTTTTCGGAAACATGCAACGAACTGTGTCGGACCAGCTACGCCAGCGGTACGCGGAAGCGGACCCCCGAGCAAGCGCGTTGGACGGGCTTGATGGACTGCTGGAGGAGTACTCGGACAAGCTGGACTTGCTGGACAAGCTGATGAAGCAGATTCTGGCAATGGAAGAGGGATACTGAAGCAGGCCTACGAGAGACCCATCCGCTGCACGCCGGCGATGAGGCGGGATTGCGTGACCCGCGGATCTTCTATGAGCACGCGCTTCCCTGCAACGAGATCAGCAATGCCTATCTCTTTCGGGTAGCGAGGAATGACATGGAGATGGAGGTGGTCAATTGAGGCGCCCGCGGAACTGCCCATGTTGTAGCCGATGTTGAAGCCTGCGGGTGAGTGAGTGCTCTCCAGAACGTTCAGGAAGCGTCGAGTGAGGTCTGAAAGCCGCTGGTCTTCAGCGGGCGTCAGTTCTCTTATGTCCACAAGGTGCCGATTTGGAAAGATCATCACGTGGCCGGGGTTGTACGGATAGAGATTTACGGAGACCGTGAACAGTTCGTCGGAGTACACCGTGAGATCGACCACTTCGGATGACTTGTCCCGGATGAGACAGAGTATGCAACCGGACGGTCGTGGGCCGCGAACGTATTTCATCTTGTCGAAGTTGAAGAAATAACTCATGTACCGGGTTGCCGAATGAGTGACTCCAGATCCAGGGGGCCGTCCGGGAGTTCCCTGGTGAGACTGAAGTATTCCAGGAGGATGGGATATCGTTCCAGTATTTCTCCGTAGCGTTCGAGACGTGCAAGTTTGGCGTTAACGGCGGTTTGTTCGTTTGCCAATTCCTCTGCCGCGTTTCGCATCGCTTCGGCTCTCGCATCGAGAATTGCGATGTAACGTTGTTTCGTTTCCAGATAGAGTTCGATGTCCGGCAGCTCGATTCTGATGGGGCTGACAGACAGGAACTCGAGCCCGGGATACCGGCGCGTGAGGGTCGCCGTGAGGCTCTCGATAACTTCCACAAGGGCCGACGCGGGCGGGGTGAGTTGGACCGGTTGGCCGAGCAGACGCAGGGTTGACTCAGCGATCAATTGCTCCATCTCGGTGTCGATTCGGTTGTAGTAAGCCTGGAGAGCGTCCGATCGTAGCCCGTCATCCCGGGCCAGACCCGGTAGGGCGGCGGGTTGTAATCGATAGATCACATGAACTGAGATGACATATGAGAACGGAGATGCGGATTCCAGCAGAGCTCCGTAAGTTGTCGCGCTCGGTAGGTTTCCACGGAGAGTTGTGGAAGTGAGGTGTGGAGTGATCGGGAACTCATGGAGGGTGAGATTGGTAGGAAGGAGTCGCTGCCAGCGCCAAGCGAACTCCCCGGGAGAGATGGTATCCTCTTCCCATCCGCCGGTCTTTGTGAAAATGACTGCATAGCTGTCTTCTTCCAGCCGGATCTGAATCCAGCCGAAAAAGAATACGACCGACGCGACGATTACGAGGACAAGGAACAACACAATGAGGCGCTTCATTTCTTCTCCTTCGGGGCAAGCACAATCGTGCCGGCATGTTCAAGCGTCTGTACCACCGAGTTCGGCGCGAGAGACCGAACGGCGGGGTGATCCTCCCGCAATCTCAAGCTCCGACGGTCGCCGGCAAAGAGAATCGTCATGCAGCCGGCTGCGGTGGCGGTTGCGACATCATTGAGCATGTCATTGCCAACGTAGACAACCTCAGACGAGTCTATCCCCTGATCTGCTAGTGCAGCAAGTGGCCGGTCAAAGAGATGGGCATCCGGTTTGGCAATTCCATGATCATAGGAAAGAGAGACAAAGTCCGGTTGGAATCCAAGCTCACTCATTGTTGACCCGAGGAGCCCCGGAAAGAGAAGCAGTGTGTAAAACTGTGCGTTTGACACAATCCCCATGGGCAGGCGATCTCGAAGGCGGGAAAGGAGACCGGCGGTGCCGGGCATGGGCCAAACGGGGTTTGCCGCCATTTCGTAGCAGACGGCAAACCGCTCGACCATTCCTGGTCCGTCGAGAATTGAAAGATCTGTAACGGCGTGGCGCCAAATCTCTCGCACATCTATTTCCGGGAATTGTATTCCGGCAGATTTGCTTCGCCGATGGTCGTGCTCAATCTCGGTGCGGAATCGCTTGGCGAGTGCGGTCACCGCTTCCGGGTTGAGAGGCCCTGCGCCGACACGCTCGAGGGCGGACGTAACAGCCGGAGTGCGGTCGCGTTGGTCAATCGTGGAGATATCCCCGGACGCGGATGTGAACAAGGTGCCGTAGATGTCAAAGAGCACTGCCTTTGGTCTGCGGGGCAGCGGCCGTGACAGGAG
>DAOWMR010000194.1 GCA_030642995.1 Spirochaetales bacterium | reverse complement strand
GTAAGCACACTTTTCCTGGGGCCCGGCATTTGCCGGGCCCTCTCTTTGCTCGTCACACCGCACTGACCGTCGGCACGTTCGTTCCTCGCAAGTTCTCCGGGACGGTGTACTCGGTTCACGACCACGCGATTAATATCAAGGATGACAATGACTATCGATTGATCTCGATTGTTGACCTCAGGGTGGATCTGACCGGGCTGTCGGTATTGGTGTTGCGACTCCCGGCGGGAACGCTTCAAGGGCAAGTGGTCACGATCTCCGACGGCCGCCTGTCAATCCTCGCAGCTGAACCCGGGTCGGGAGCCTCGGTCTCTCTTCGTACGGCGGGGAATCTCCGTCTCTTTTCTGGATCGATTTCTGCCGGTGCTGCAGATGTGTCCCAAGCCGCCGTCTGTGGCCGGCTCCCGTTGATTCGTGATGAGCTCCTTGCTCACGGGAGTCCGGATGGTCTGCGTGCCCTTGCCGTTTCCCCCGGTCGTGCGACGGGAGCGTCGCCACTCCCGTCGTCCCCATTTGTGCGACGAGCATTTGAGGTGATTGCCACAATCGACGACGACGGTCCATTGATCGATCTGTCGGGACTCGTGGGTCTTGGGATCGGCTTCACTCCATCGGGTGACGATTTCATCATGGGCTTCCTGGCAGCCGGCGCCGCGGCAGGTGGCGGCGCCGAGGTAGATCGCGACGTGGTTCGCAGAAGGCTCCGCAGTACGACTCTCGGAGGGGCGACGCTGCTACGCCTTGCGCTGGACGGTTCGTTCCCGGCGTACATGTGTGACTTCATGGATGGGTTGCGGGTAGCCGACCACAGCCGCAGCGATGTGTCTGAGACGGCCGCCGTATCAGAGGCCGTGATCCGGGCCGTCCACCACGGCGAATCGTCGGGGACTGATGCACTTGCAGGATTCGTTTGTGGGCTGACGGTGATTTGCGCCGCCAAAAAACTTGACGAATGACCTGGGTCGTTACAATGTTAGTTCTTGAGTTCAATTTTTTTTCAATTTAGCCAAAAGGCGAGGAGCGCGAAGTGAAACGAGTGATTGTCCGCAAGGACTCGTACTACGATTCAGTGTTCCTCATGCTCATCAGCACCGACGTCAACAAGATCGACGGCGTCAAAGACGCTGTCGTCGCGATGGGCACTGAGATGAACGTGGATCTGATTTCCGGCATGGGGCTTGGCACTGCCGAGGTGAAGTCCAGTACGCCCAATGACCTCATCATCGCCATTGACGGTGAGAGTGACGGTGTACTGGACGAGGCCGCCGAAACGGTGAATAAACTGCTGACGCAGAAGAAAGGTGCAGCCGGGGCCGAGGCGGCGTATCGGCCGGGCACTCTTGCGTCGGCCGTAGAGATTGTGCCGGAGGCAAACCTGGCCATCATTTCCTTGCCCGGCCAGTTTGCGGCTCGCGAGGCGCGGCGTGCGTTGCAGAATGATCTCCATGTCATGATGTTCTCCGACAACGTCAGTCTCGAAGAAGAGGTGGCTCTCAAGAAGTTTGCCGTAGAGAAGGGCCTCCTCATGATGGGCCCGGATTGCGGTACGGCGATTATCAACGGCATGCCCATCTGTTTCTCCAACGTGGTTCCGAAGGGGCCAATTGGGATTGTCTCAGCTTCGGGAACCGGGCTTCAGGAAGTTGCCTGTGCGATCGCGAAGGCCGGCAGCGGCGTGAGTCAGGCAATTGGTACCGGCGGACGAGACCTGAAGAAGGCGGAAGTGGGCGGGATGATGATGAAGCTGAGCATAGAAGCGCTCGGCGCGGACCCGGAAACCAAGGTGATCACCGTTGTTTCCAAGCCGCCCCTGGCGGAACTCATGGGCCCGGTCATCGATACGCTGAAGGCAACCGGGAAACCGGCGGTTGTTCACTTCGTCGGCGCCGGGGCACGGGAACCGGATGGCAAGATCCAATTTGCCGGAAGCCTGGAAGAGGCGGCCAAAATGGCCGTTGCGGTGGCATCCGGGACCACGTATGAGGGACGAACCTTTGATCTCAGCGACGCTGAGATTGAGGCCATCGTGGAGCGGGAAACTGAGAAGATGTCCGCTGGACAGAAGTATGTCCGTGGCCTCTTCACCGGCGGCACGCTGACGGATGAGTCGGCGACGCTCCTGGAAGACGCACTCGGAGGCATCCACTCGTTCGATGCGTCGGATCCGAAGTTCAAGCTGTCCGACCCGCACAAGTCTGAAGGTCACACCATCGTTGACCTTGGGGAAGATATCTTCACCGTCGGCAGGCCCCACCCGATGATTGATCCGTCAATCCGGACCGAGCGAATGGATCGCGAGGCGGAAGACGCGGAGATGGCCCTCATGCTCCTTGACTGTGTGATCGGATATGGGTCACACGCGGATCCCGCCGGCGCAATGGTGGACCAAATCAAGAACGCGAAGGCAGCGGTCGAGAAACGCGGCGGATATCTTTCGGTCATTGCCTCAGTGACCGGGACCGACGGTGATTTCCAGGGGCTCAGCGACCAACGGCGCAAGCTGGAGTCGGCAGGAGTAGTCGTGATGACAACCAACTATCAGGCCACCATGCTGGTGCGCCGCATTATGGAGAGGAGGGCTGAGAAATGAGCGTAGAGAAAATCACCTCGCTCTTCAAAGAGGAACTGTCTGTTGTGAACCTCGGTCTCGAGGGCTTCGCAGAGGACCTGTCCGGGCTCGGTGTCCCGGTAATCCAGGTGGATTGGAGACCCCCGGCCGGCGGTGACGCCAGGCTTGCCGGGCTCTTTGACAGGATTGAGGCAAATACCGGTCTTGATGTTGCCGCGGCCAATCAGGAAGCTGCCGGTCGCATACTGAAAGGGAAGCCCACTGTCGTGGGGATCGGTGTTGCGGAGAAGGACATACCGGGCATGCACAAGAAGCTCATCCTGCACGCGGGACCACCGGTCACGTGGGAGAGGATGTGCGGTTCCATGCGCGGCGCCGTCATCGGTGGGCTCATCTATGAGGGTCTGGCCGGAGATGAGAAGGAAGCGGAAAAACTCGCTGCGTCCGGCGAAATCATCTTTGAGCCATGCCACCATCACAGCACGGTGGGACCGATGGCGGGAATCGTGACGGCGAGTATGCCTGTTTGGATCCTTGAGAACACGACCTACGGTAACCGTGCCTATGCCACCCTCAACGAGGGGCTCGGCAAGGTCCTGCGCTACGGCGCAAACTCTCCCGAAGTCATCGAGAAGCTGAAGTGGATGGAGACCGATCTGGCGCCCATTCTCAGCAAGACAATTGCTCTCCACGGTCCAATCGACATGAAGAATCTGATTGCCCAGGTCCTGCAGATGGGCGACGAGGGTCACAACCGAAACCGGGCCGGCACAAGCCTGCTTATTCGGGAGCTTGCGCCCTACATCGTGATGCTGGACGAACCCAAGGAGAAACTCTCCCGCGTCCTGAAGTTCATGCACGAGAACGATCATTTCTTCCTCAATCTCACGATGCCGTCGGGTAAGTGTACCGTTGATGCAGCAGCAGACATTGAAGGAAGCAGCGTTATCGTGTGCATGGCGCGCAATGGGACCGACTTCGGGATCAGGGTATCGGGGCTTGGCGACCAATGGTTCATCGCGCCGGCAACGGCCGTAGATGGACTCTACTTGCCGGGATACGGACCCGAAGACGCGGGGCTGGACATTGGCGACTCGGTGATTACGGAGACGGTCGGCATCGGCGGATTCGCCATGGCCGCGGCTCCGGCAATCGTGAAATTCGTGGGGGGAACACCGGCGGATGCGATCAATTTCACCCGTCGGATGTACGAAATTACCGTTACCGAGAACGATACCTACCAGATCCCAACCATGGATTTCCGGGGAACTCCAACCGGGATCGACGTGTTGAAGATCGTGGAAACGGGCATTCTCCCGGCAATCAATACCGGAATCGCTCACAAGGATCCGGGAGTCGGCATGGTCGGCGCCGGGCTCGTGAAACCGCCGACCGAGTGCTTCACGGATGCATTTGAGGCGTTTGCCGAGAGATACGGCGTTGAGTGATCAGCACATACCCTTGACCCGTATAGGCAAGAGAAACAAAATCGAGCAGGAGGACAGAATGAAAGCTATTGATCTGAGTATTCCATTGGGCATCGGGACTCCCGCGTGGCCCACGTACGAGCCGCTGCAGGTGAAGTACTTCAAACGACTCGCACCAAACGGCGCAAACGGCCAACTGGTGACACACTCCAACCACGTCGGAACCCATCTGGACGGCGAGATCCATTTTCACACTCCGGGCAAAGACATTGCAGAACTTGACCTCAACTTCCTGATGGCCGACGGCGTGATCGTCGATCTTTCCGACGTTGCAGGTGACTACGACGTTTATACCTCGGAAATGGTCGAGAGCAAGGTCGACGTCAAAGAAGGCGACATCCTCATCATTTCGACCGGATTCCACCAGTACGGTTGGGATCAGCCGACCGCCGATGAGGTGCGCTACATGGTGAAGCACCCCGGGCCGGACCGCGAGTTTGCCGAGTGGGCAAAGAAGAAGAAGCTGAAGTGGATTGGTGTGGACTGTGGCAGCGCGGACCATCCCATGAACACCAAGATCAGGGATTGGATGCCGCGTCAGGCGGCAGAGTGTGACGCTCACATGAAGAAAAAGTACGGCAAGGGTCTCACCGAAGTATTTGCCGACGAGAAGTACCAGCTGATGCACATCGAGATGTTCCCGTACGGGATCATTCACGCGGAGTGTGTCGGTGGTGACATTGACCTGTTGCTCAACCGACGGGTGAAGATCGGTTGTTTCCCGTGGAGATTCGTTGACGGTGAGTCCAGCATCGCCCGAATCGTGGCATTTGTGGAGGACGACGAGTTCGACGAACTCATGGCGAAGAAGGCCAAGTGCAAGCTCACCAAGTTCGGTGACGTTGCCCGGGGCGAAAACCAGTGGCTCGTTGACGAGGCCAACAAGAAGTAAACGTCAATTCTGAATCAGTGTCGGCCTCCGAAACTTCGGTTGGCCGGCTTTTTTTTCGCATGTTGACCAACGCAGCATGCTAAACTCCCGCCACTGTGACACCACGAATAGCGACGAGTCAAAAACGCGGTCTTTTCATCAACAACGGGTTCATGGCGCTCCATGGCGTAGCCTCGATCATGATCGGCACGACGCTGCCGGAAATGATTCGCTCATTCGATCTGACTCTCTCCCAGGGGGGACTCATCGTGTCGGCCCAGAGTGCAGGGGGGCTTGTTGCGATGTTTGCGGGGCTCCTGCTCGCGGATCGAGTTCGAAAACCGCTGGGTATCCTTACCTCGGTTGTGCTGGCCGGTCTTCTGCTTGGTCTGGCGGGGCTTTCCCCCGGCTATTGGCTCCTCGTAGTCGTATTCTTCGTGCTGGGCATTGTCGTCCAGACTCTGGATCTGCTGCTCAATGCGCACACAGGCGATATCGTGCCGAAGGATCGGACACGAACGCTGAACGTCCTGCACATGCTCTACGGGATTGGGGCATTCATAGGCCCAATCCTGGCCCGTTGGCTTCTTGACCAGTCGTTGTCCTGGAACTCCGTCTACTGGATCGTCGGCGGGATCTATCTCGCCGCCGCAGCCGGCTCACTCATCTGGGTCCGTGGATACATCAGTGTTACGGGCGGGGCGTCGGTGGGTGATGAATCCACAGCGATGGAGCAACCCGGCTGTGGTAAACCTGTGGCTGCGCGGCGCCGGTGGGTGAGCGTGACCCTTCTGGGACTCGTCGTTCTGTTCTACGCTGTTCACCAACTCGGGACAACCGCGTGGTTGCCGCTCTACCTGGAGTCGACACTGTCCGTGCGCCCTGCCGTGGCGAGTGTCGGGTTGTCGTTGTACTGGTTCGGTATCATCACAAGCCGATT
>DAOWMR010000529.1 GCA_030642995.1 Spirochaetales bacterium | reverse complement strand
GCTCGTTCAGGACTTCAATGATGTCGACTCGAAGCGGGCAATGGTTGTCGTAGATCTGGTGGATGCCGGTGTCGGCGACACGGTGCTTGTCGTTTACGAGGGCGGCTCGGCCCGGCAGTGTATGAAAGCTCCTGACGCGCCGGTCAATGCGGCTGCCGTGGGCTTCGTGGATACCGTCACGGGATACGCGGATGCCTGACGAGATTGAGCGAATTGTCAATGAAGTTCTTGTTCGGCTTGGTCAGGGGTCAACCGAGGACGTGTACACACCGGTGACCCGGCGAGTAGCCGCGGCGAGCAGTGCCCCCCTGAAACCGGTCCTGGTCCTCACCGAAGATCTCGGGCGGGTCAGCACAGTACTGGGTTCGGCGAGCCGCCGACAGCGGCAGGCGATTTCGGTTTTCGTCGGTGGATCTTCTCGTCATCGATCCAACGCGGCAGTGTTTGGAGAGCTCTTCTTTGTTGACGACGCCCGGCATGCTCGAACCGATTTCGTCGGACGATTTGATACTTTCGTCTTGTGCGGCGTATCGCTGCCGACAATTGCACGCCTGGCACAGCTGATAGTTACAGAACCGCTGGAGCGGGTAGTGTTCAACGCCCTTTCCCATGCCAAGGCCGTGCTGATGGAACCGATCGCGACAAATCCGTCTTTCGCGCCGTTGCCTTCCGGCATGAGGGAAGAGTTCTCACGGTTCGCTCATCGATTGACGGAACTCGGCGTCCGAGAGGAGACCGTGGACAGTATCTTTGGATTGGAACCGCTTGTGATGTCCACCGGCGTAGCTGGGCAGGATTCTCAGCTGCGTTCCGGCGCACCGGTGATCCTTACGGTGCATGACATCCAGGAATACACCGGACCCGGTTCACGATTGACCGTCACCGGCGCGTATCGGTTGACCGATCTTGCCAGGGAATACGTAGAGAAGAACGGAATCACCATTGAGATGCTTTGACGACACAAGACGCAATGATAGCGAAGGGCGGGCAGCGTGAGCGATGAGAGGGAACTCCGAGACGAAATGGTAGAGGTCGGGAAGAGGCTTTACTTCAAAGATCTGGTTGCGGCATGTGACGGTAACATCAGTGCTCGTCTCAGTTCGCGTGAAATTCTCCTGACCCCCAGTGGAGTGAGCAAGGGGTTTTTCTCGGCCCAGGACATCCTGAAGGTCGACTATGATGGCAATCTGATCGACGGGGGTGGAAAACCAACGCGAGAGACAGACATGCACCTCGGCATCTTCAAGGCCCGACCGGACGTCAACGGCGTCGTTCACGCGCATCCCCCAACCGCAACTGCGTTCGCCAGTACGAACCGGGATTTCCGACGCATACTGCTCCCCGAGGTCATCTTCGAACTCGGAGCGATCGCCGTTGCCGACTATGCTCTCCCAACCACCGACGAAGTAACACAATCTATCCTGAAGGTGCTGGATGCCCGCACGAACGCCGTGTTGCTGTCGAACCACGGCGCGGTGACGATGGGTCCTACGGTGCTGCAGGCCTACTACAACATGGAAACACTGGAAGCAGTTGCCAGGATTACCGCGGTTGCGGAGCAGGTCGGAACGTCCAGCTACCGGAGCCCAGCCCAGGTCACACGGGCACGCTGGTTCATGGCACCGCCGCCACACG
>DAOWMR010000066.1 GCA_030642995.1 Spirochaetales bacterium | reverse complement strand
GTCATGCGGTTCGTTGATCGTCGCTCCGGCAACCTGAGTCGCCTCTCGCAACCATCAACTTCTCTCTAACTTCCCTTCCCTAAATTGCCAAAGATCACTGCGGGTTGAAGAAACACACCTCAACACGCAAGTCCGCCCTCGCGTTGAGCGCGGACTTGCAAAGTACCATAACGCACTACGAGTGTCAATATTCACAGGCACAAAGAGAAAAAACGCGTGTTTCACGCTCACCATCAGCGCAGACCACCGGCACACGGCCTCACGCAGGATTCTTGCATTTGGCGCACTGTTCAGCGAAACTGGTGAGGGAGGCACGTATGAAACGTTGGATCCTGGTTTTCCTCTGCCTGATGATGGCGACAACAGCCTTCGGAGGCGATCTTCGGATTACGATTCGGGCCGACTGGATGTTTACCCTTCGTGCCGGGATCGAGTACCGGTTTGGACGCTACTTCGGGATTCAGACCGACATCGGGACGAATACACAACTGCTGGCGGCTGATGTCTGCGGCGTCTTCTACGCAATGGAGGCCGAGAGCCCGTGGCAATTCAATCTGCTCCTCGGCATACCCAACACCGCAATGCCGCTATCGTTCAACGCCGGCTTCGTTTCGGTCGGCGGTTCAGTTGGCGTCGGATATCGGTTTGAGAATGATTTCGGATTGGATTTTCGCATCGGGGGAGGATTCCCGTTCTTCTTTGAGAAGGACAAGGATGTAATCCGGGACATCACTTTTCCATTCAATCTGTGGCCCGACCTGGCGTTCGGTGTGAGTTTCCCGCCGTAGGGTTCACCGGAGGAACCGGGCGTGACGGCCCCACGGGCGATCTATCGATCCAGCAGAACCAGAGCGGCTTCAACAAAGCCGGCGGCGCAAGAGGCCTCGGTGACGTATCGCGGCTCGGTCCTCAGATCGGCCGCGTACTCCACGATGTTGGCAACACCGATGGAATTATGGAAAGCGGCGAACATCGGTTCATCGTTTGGTGAATCGCCGCAGAAAACAACCTGTCGGTTCTGTTTCGCCTGGCGGATGTCCAGTTCGAAATGTTCAGCAAGGAAGTGTTCGGCCATGGACAGCTTGTTATGGGTCCCAAACCAGGCGTTGACGTGAATACTGCTGATTCGGGCCTCCGCACCATGGGCCTCGAATCGCCGCTTGATATTCCGTGCGGCATCAAGACCGAGCATGGGAGATTCTTCTCTGAAATCGATTGCAACGTCGTACAACCGGGAGAACTGGTCCTTTGCCGGCCGAGTTCCCGGCACGGCGGCGTACACTTCGCGCGCAATATCGTCCAGTCGATCTCTGTTTGCGTGCGGCTCGGGTGCAGAGGGATGGCGAAGAACCTGTAATCGATCCTCCTCCAGATAGAACGCGAACGCGCCATTCTCGCCGATGACGCCGGCCACCGGCCATTGACGACAGATCAGATCGCACCATCCCGCCGGCCTACCGGTCACCGGGATCACAGATATCCCGGCGTCGTGAAGATTCCAGAGTGCATCGTAGGACCGCGCGGGGAGCTTTCCGTGATCGGTCAGCGTGTCGTCAATATCGGTCAGGAGGTACCGCACACCACGTCGATCCGCAACCGGAAACGACGCCACGGGAATCATGAGTCCGGTCCTTGCTTCTTCCGATCTCGGTAAAACTTCAAATACCCCCCGATGGACCAGACGGCGAGCACGGCGGCGATCGCATACACACCGAGCGCCACGGCTCGAATAATGTCCATCGAATCCAAAATCGATCCGGACACAGATGGCAGGCGCGTGGCGGTGAGTATGAAGAGACCGATCGTGGCAGAAAGGGAATAGAACCACGATTTCAGCTTGCCGGCCGATCCGGCCCCAAGCGCATAACCATCCCGATAGAGCAAGAGACGCAGGAAGACCGCTCCGAACTCACGGTATAGAACGATAATCACGAACCAGAGCGGCATGATCCCGGCCACGGCAAGTATGATGAAGTAGGTCAGACGGCAGACGACATCTGCAAACGGATCCAGAATCTTACCGAGATCGCTGACAATCCCCTGCCTGCGGGCAACCATGCCATCCAGCACGTCGGTCAGTTCCATGACGACGAAGAGAATCCAGAGTGTGCTGAGAGTTACCCGGAGCCCAATGATTCCAGGCCAGATATCGATGAGGGCATATGCCAGAACAAAAAAGGGCGCCAGCACGAGACGGCCCACGGTCAAGGCGTTGGCTGCGTTGATACGTTGCACGCACGCTATGCTGGCAGCGACCGATTGCATTGTCAAGCAATTAGTGCCCGGTGTAGGGTATGGCACATATGGGGAAAGGGAGCATAGTCCGAAGCGTCTGGCTGATCACCATGATCCTTCTCGGTGCCCAAATCGGCCTGTTTATCATCATGTCTCTGGTGCTCGGCGTGCCGATGAACACCAATCTCTGGTTTGCTCCCGTGGCGGTAGCTTTCCATCTCATCATGGGCGGTGCGTTGTCGGTACTTCGGGACCTGTTCCGACTCGCGGACACCGGAACGCCGCTCACCCGAGTGAACGTTCCAAATGTGTTGTCTATGATCCGGATCAGCTCTGCACCGATCATTCTCTGGATGATCCTGATCGCCGACGAGTACGTGGTGGTTCCCTACCTCGTCTCGCTGACTGCTCTTGTGTTTCTCACCGATCTCCTCGACGGTCAGATCTCTCGAAGAACCGGTCAGGTCACGACCATCGGCAAGTACCTGGACAGTTCAAGCGACTACGCAATCCTGTTCGTCACAACCATCGCGCTCCGGACGCACCTGCTGATCCATCTCTGGGTATTCGTTCTGGTACTGGTTCGACTTGGGTTTCAGGTCGTTGCTCAAGTTACCATCTTTGCGGTACAGCGAGGGACCATCGCCCCCCAGAGCTCACGGCCTGGCAAAGCCTCGGTATTCGGTGTCATGGTCCTCTACGCCGTCGCACTCCTTCAACTCCTGCAATCGATCCCTGCCTGGTTTGCTCCCGCTTTCCTGGTGCTGGAGATAGTGGTGTGCGCGGTGGTTGTCATATCCCTCGGAGAGAAGGTATACCTGTTTGTTGTTGATCTTTCCCGGGCAGGAAGGAATCGCTCAGCTCAAACCGATTAGGAGACCACCGCCTTCCGCAGCGCCGGTTTGAGATATCGGTACTCCTGATTCCGGAAGAAACTGTAGAGCACTCGATACCCGCTGCTCACGCGATCCTGAATGAGACGCTGAAGCTTCTTATCCATCTCCCGCCGGGTCTCAAAGACGTACACTTTCTCGCGACCGGCCGTGAGCGTTGTTCCCCAGTTCACGGTGAATGTGAAGCCGGCAAAGAGATGTCCCTGCCGATCGTCAAGTGAGTAGTAGTGAATTCGGCCCTGTCGGTCTGTCTTGTACAGGGTGATCATCATCTCACTCTAAGTATCGGCCTCCCGTCCGTGCGGCGGTGAACACTATTCCGAGCACACAACGGAGCGTATCTGGACGTTTCCTTCCGGGAAACCGACGATCTCATACTCTTCCAGCACGTTCAGCGAAACCGGTTCCGACTCCGCCGTGGTGAGGCTCAGCAGCGGCAACACGTCAATTGCACGCTCGATAAACTGCATGCCGGAGTAGAGGGCCGCTGCGTCATCGGCCGCCGCGGAAGTCTCGGATCGGAGCCCGGCAAGAGCAATTCCACCCCTGGCTCCCAGGAAGAACAGATAGTCCGATATCTGAACCAGGTGGGCCCTGGCCACGACCGTTCGTTCTTCCGTCGTGATCACCTCCAACTCGAGACTCACTCCCGGCGTGCGATCGCTGATCTCCAGATAGGCTTTCGATTGGTCAACCGCGAGCAATCGCACCGTCGCTGCCACACCTGCATCCCTCACCGGGACAAAGGGTCGCATCACGAGCGGAGCAAGAACCGTGATTGCGGCCAGAATGAAGAAGGCCGGGATGCCGGCAGCCCGCGGGAAGCGCAAGGCCAGTGCGATGAACGTCAACGCGCCCGCACCAACATAGAGTGAAGGCAGGCCCAAGAACACACTGCCGTCGGGAACGAGGATTCCGCAGGTTGCAGCGATGACACCGGCGGTCGTCCACAGTGCGGCGGCCGTCCACTTCCGGGAACGGGCTCGCGTCGGCCGTCGGTCACGGCGAATGTTGCGGGTGGCGGTTGCCAGTGCCGCGCCAAAAGCAACACCTGTCAGTGCGGCCCAGAAGAGAGGGTGTCCGGTGAGAAAGGCCCCGTAGGTCATGTTCTAGAGCGAATAGACTCCGGTGTACTTCTCGTTCAGATAGTCAATGAAGTACTGCGCGCTCAGTGGTTTACCGGAAATCTCCTCGCAGAGCTCCTTTGGCGTTCGCGTGCGCCCCTTCTTGTGAATATTCTCGTCAAGCCAGTCCTTGATTCCACCAAGTTCACCGGCACGCAGTTGATCGTCGAAATCGGGCATGTCCGCACGGAGCTTCGACACGAACTGCAAGCCGTAAATGTTCCCCAGGGCATAGGTGGGGAAATAGCCGATGGCGCCGCCGGACCAGTGGATGTCCTGCAGGACTCCATCTGCGTCGTGCTGGGGCGCAGTGCCAAGGAGGTCTCGAGCCTGCTCGCGCCACGCGTCGGGCAGCTCCTTCACCGAAAGCTCCTTCCCAATGAGCATACGTTCCAGTTCGAAGCGCAGGATGACGTGGAGGCTGTAGGTCACCTCGTCCGCCTCAACGCGAATGTGGCTTGGCTCCACCATGTTGACCGCACGGTAGAACTGCTCAACGTCCACGCCGGAGAGCTGCTGCGGGAAGTGTTCTTTGATAACGGGGTAGAAGTGGTGCCAGAACGAACGACTTCGCCCGACCACGTTTTCCCAGAATCGCGACATGCTCTCATGAATACCCAGCGACGCCGCCTCGTGTAGTCGGGTCCCACGGTGCTCCGGTGAAAACCCGAGCTCGTAGAGCCCGTGCCCCGCTTCGTGAATGATGCTGAAGAGCGACGACGTGATTCGATCTTCGTGGTATCGAGTGGTAATCCGCACATCGTCGGAACCGAGCGAAGTAGTGAAGGGATGGATGGATATGTCCAACCGGCCGCGGCTGGAATCAAACTTCATGGCATCCAGCACCTTTCGACCAAATGCTTCCTGCTCCCCGACCGGGTAGTTCTTGAGCATAAACCGATGCTCCACCTGGCGGGCATCTTTGATCTTCCGTACGAGAGGCACGAGGCCTTCCCTGAGTTCGCGGAAAATACGCGCAATGTCCGCAGTGGTCATTCCCGGTTCAAACTGGTCAATCAGCGCGTCGTACGGATGATCCTCGTAGCCCAGCCGATCAGCAACCTCAGTCGTCAGATCGACTATTTCCGAGAGGTTTGACTCAAAGAGGGAGAAGTCCGATTTCTTTCGCGCCTCGGCCCAGACCGATTGAGCCACGGCCGTAACCCGGGCAATGCGCTGCACGAGTTCAGGCGGGATTCGGGTCGCCTGCCGGTAGTCCCGATAGAAGGCCCGGACATAGGCTCTGTCCGACTCGGAGAGTTCGGCGGACCCGGACGGCTGATCGTCACTCGCCCCGAGATCCTCGAGAAGCCCACCAATTTCACGCGCGGTCTCTTTTTTGTGTATCAGGGAGGCCGTGAGGGCAAATTGCTCCGCCCGCCCGGTGACCGCACGCTCGGGCATGAGGACCTGCTGGTCCCAGCCGAGAACGGCCTGAACGTACTTCAGAGTCTGGATCTCACCATCCAAATCTTTGAGTCGCTTCAGTGCATCCACACGTTACTCCTTCAGGTTCCGCTCTAGTACTCGTATTCGCTGCCGCCGATGAACTCTCGGAGGAGACTGCGGACGGGCACGTCATCTTCACCCTGAACACCGGGTACCGCGGCGAGCATCTGCTGCACCCTGATCGCCCGGTCGAGGGCATCCGTCTTCTCCGGATCGTCTTTGAGACTCAGAACGAAGTCGCCGAACATGTGCTCCAACCGACCCTTCATGATGGGCAACTCGGACGGCATGAAGCTATTCACGACAACCTCGGCCATCCGAAGCCTCGAGACAATATACCTGAGCTCCGCGCGCCGAACCAAGTACCAGTGGCGAAGGGTCTGCTCAGGATGGTAGTTGCGGAACTGCATGTCCCGAACCATGCGACGGAGCATACGGATATCGGTCCATCGCAGGAATCGGCCCGAGTCGTCTTTGACCTGTGCGAGTGTCTCAATGTAAAGCTTGAACTTCTTCTCGTCGGGCACCGCGGCGGTCATCTGGGGGAAAAGGCCATGGAGTGAATCGATAAGCAGGATGTCCGACTCTCCGAGCTGCAAGGTGCTCGATGTTCCTTCGCGGTTGCCGGTCTTGAAGTTGTAGAACGGGATTTCAACCGCCTCGCCGGCAACGAGCCGGGAGAGGTGCTCGTTCAGCAGCTCCACGTCCAGAGCCTGGGGCGTCTCGAAATCATAGTCTCCCCGGGAATCGCGGGGGTGGGTGTTCAAATCGTTGAAGTAGTGATCAACATTGATGGGCACGAGTCGGCGCTCGGGCAACGCTTCCGCGATCTTGATGGTTGTCGTGGTCTTGCCGGAACTCGAAGGGCCGGCAATGATCATGATTCGAACGTCATCAAGACGTTCCTTGAGGGTCTCCGCAGCCGCATCCACCTCTCTCTGGTAGAACTCTTCCGAGATGGCGACAAGATCGGGATACCTGCCGGACTCCACATACTCGCGGATTCCGGCGAGATGGTGACAGTTGTGATCCACCGCCCATGCGAGAGTCTCCCACAGCTTCCGGTAGGGCACGTTCTCCGAGCTGTAGGTGAGGCTCTCCCTGCCGGCCCGTTTCAACGTGTGCTCATACCGGTAGAGTATGTATGCTTTCGCAGTACGGGCATGCCCATTCTCTATGAGGACCTTCTCCACTGCGTCCTGTACTTCCTCAACGGTGGGAGAGTCCGCCGGCGCCCGCTCATCCTTGGATTCAGCCTCGTTGTATCGCTTGTTCAAAATGGCGACCACCTGCGCCGCAACGCCTTCTGCGATAGCCCGATCCCGACCCCCAACGGAGACGGCGGCCCGAAGGATGGCAAAGGTGATCTTCTCCTTGTCAAAAGGAACAACCCGACCATCGCGTTTAATGATTTTGTCGATCATGACAGCTCCTGAATGCAGTGTACCGTGCCTGACCTGATACCGCCACCGCGGCTTCAGTAGTCCCAGTCGGGTGCCGGTGACGGCAGCTTCAAAGATTCGTCCAGGTGGATCATCAGGTCGGCCGGACCGTCAAACGATCCCACCCCCGCCAGGACCTCGGCACTGGCTGCGCCCATCCAGAACCGGGTGAAGTCGTTTACCGACGCCGAAAGCGTCGGAAGGTCGGAAGTGTGACCGGGCCTTGCAGATGAAGTGGAACTGAAGGTAACCGTATAGTCACCGCCGCATCCACGCCACGAAGCATCGTCAGGAAGCTGGTTTTCGATGGGATCTGAGAGCATGAGGTTGAACTCCAGCGGACTCTCCGTGCTCACGGCTGCCACGCATGCCGCCACATCCAGGATGCGCATCTGCCAGTACGCAACCGCATTCGACCTGCTCGGGTTCTTCGAGTTCGCCGTAATCTGGTAGAGCTGGAACGGCTTCGTCAGGAGACTCTGTAGCTGGATATCCCGAGGCTCGCGCATCCTGAAGCTTCGAACCTGATCACCGAGCCCTCGGACGAGAGCCATGAGTTCCTTGAACTGCCCAATCGATTGGTACACCATCCAATTGACTATGTATGGACCGCTCTCCTCGTCATCACAGCGAGCGACGAAGAAGTGCGTCAACACACCGTTCTCGCGATAGCCCAGACCAAAGATGCTCTTGGGCCATTCCATCTCGGACTTGGTGATCTCGGGAGGAAGGAGATCGACAGCCCCGTGCCGCTTCCGACGGGCGAACCTCGCTTCGTGAATCTCTTTCCAGTCGCCGGCACCGAGGCGCACGGGCACCCGCGGCTTTCCGAGATCGATGAGCCACGCCGGGTCAAATCGTACCCAGTGTTCGTAGGGGCCGTTCCCATAGCCGAGCCGTTCATAGAAGCCCTGTTCGAAGATGCCCAGACCGCTCACCTGTGCGCCCGCGGCAGCCTGTTGGGCCAGGAGCCGTGATACCGTTCCCGATGCGGCTCGCTGGTTGCGGGCGACGCGACTCGTCGTTACCGCGGTGATCGCCGCGAGGGAGAGTACCGTGTTCGTGTGGAGAAAACGCCCCGGAGTGCTCAGACTCAACGCTTCCGCGCTGCCGTCCATGTCAAATACCAAGCAGGACGAGGTCTTCACGAACTGGTCCAGCGCTTCTGTCTCCCGTTTTTCCTTGGTGATCCAGCCGCACTCCTGCCATATTCGCTGAACCGACTTCTTGTCCTTCCGGGCGTTGTACTTCCTGAATGTATTCGCCATGGAGTGAGATTGTACGGATCGGGCGCACGCGCGTCGAGCCTGTCCTCAGGGAAAACGCATGTAAGCACCTACTGCGGGTGTCTATGCGCGTTCGCCCTGGTCTATATCTCCGCGCGCGTCCGCACCTTATCGGTCAGCATCGTGATGAACTCATCCTTCGGCACGCCATTGACCTGTTCGCCGGTTCGGGGACGGAGGCTGACCGCGCCGGCTTCCTGCTCCTTCTCTCCAAGAATGAGCATGTAAGGTACTTTCTGCGCCTGATGGTGACGGATCTTCGCGCCCATGCGACTGTCGGACAGATCCGACTCAGCCCGGAAACCGGCGGCGGCAAGTTCGGCGGCGATTGCGGCGGCGTAGTCGTTGAATGCGGGAGCAACGGGGATGGTCACGACCTGCACCGGGGCGAGCCACACCGGGAACGCCCCGCCGTAGTGTTCAATCAGGACACCGAAGAAGCGTTCGAGCGAACCGAGAAGCGCCCGGTGAACCATGAAGGGGCGCTTCTCCTGTCCGTCTGAGTCCACAAAGGTCATATCAAACCGTTCGGGCAGGTTGAAGTCGAACTGGATGGTGCTCATCTGCCATTCGCGTCCGAGGGCGTCCTTGATCTTGAGATCGATCTTCGGACCGTAGAACACTCCGCCGCCCTCATCGATCTCATACTCCAAACCCACGGTATCAACTGCCTTCTTCAGACTGACCATCGCCCGCTCCCAGTCCTCGTCCGAACCAACAGCCTTCTCGGGCTTGGTGGCCAGGTAGGCCTTGAGATCCTTGAACCCGAAGGCGTCCCAGATACGGAGGGAGAACCGGAGCACCTCGAGGATTTCGTCCTCTATCTGGTCCGGCGTGCAGAAGATGTGCGCATCATCCTGGGTGAAGCCGCGAACCCGCATTAACCCGTGGAGCACGCCGGATTTCTCATATCGATAGACGGTGCCAAGTTCAGCCCAGCGCAAGGGAAGATCCCGATAGCTCCGAAGACGCGTCTTGTAGATCATAATGTGGAAGGGGCAGTTCATGGGCTTTACGTAGTAGTCCGCCTTGTCCATCTCAATGGGCGGGTACATGCCATCGGCGTAGAAATCCAGATGGCCTGAAGTCTCCCAGAGCCAGCTCTTGCCGATGTGGGGGGTGTAGAGAATCTCGTACCCGTCACGCCGGTGCGCCTTACGCCAGTAGTCCTCTATTGCCTCGCGGATCCTGCCGCCCTTCGGGTGCCAGTAAATCATGCCTGGCCCGGCCTCCTCGTGGATACTGTAGAGATCCAGTTCCCTCCCGAGCCGCCGGTGATCACGCTTCTCCACTTCCTTCAGCCATTCCAGATGCTGCCGCAGGGCCTTCGGCTGGTCCCAGGCGGTGCCGTAGATCCGCTGGAGCATTGGTCGCTTCTCGTCGCCTCGCCAGTAGGCTCCGGCGATGCTTAGAAGTTTGAAACTCTTTGGGTTGAGTTCCTTCGTGGTCTCAACGTGCGGTCCCCGGCAGAGGTCGGTGAATGTATCAACCGTATAGATGGACACTTCTTCGTCCGGCGAAAGATCATTGAGAATCTCGAGCTTGTACGATTGGTCCGCGAACAGCTCGGCAGCCTTG
>DAOWMR010000112.1 GCA_030642995.1 Spirochaetales bacterium | reverse complement strand
GGTGAGTATCGGCTTGTCACCGGGAACCAGCACGGTGTTCTGCTGGCCGATTACGTCTTCTCATCGTTGAAGGAAGTCGGAAGACTTCCGGCGGATCCTGTATTCGTCAAGACAATCGTAACTACCGAGATGCAGCGAAAGGTAGCCGAGTACTACGGCGCACGCGTCTATGATGTGCTGACCGGGTTCAAGCATATTGCAACGGTCATTCGGGATCTCGAACAAAATCCGGGAACGGGCACCTACGTGACCGGCGGGGAAGAAAGCTACGGATTTCTCATCGGGACTGAGGTACGGGACAAGGATGCCATTTCGGCGACGCTCCTCACCGCGGAGATGGCGCTCTACCATCTCTCACAGGGAAAGAGCATCATGGATCGGTTGCGTGAGCTCTACGATCAGTTCGGCTATTACGAGGAAACGCAGGTAGCGCGATATTTCCAGGGAGCCGGCGGCAGGGCGGTCATGGACGGCCTCATGGCCCGGCTCAGGGATGATCCGCCGTCATCCATCGGGGCGGTGCCGGTTGTCACTCTCAAGGATTATCAGTCGGGAACAAGTAAAGACGTGGCTACGCAGAAGGTGGAGCAGAATATCGATCTCCCGTCGTCAAACGTGCTGCAGTTCATCCTGGCCGATGAGACTATCGTCAGCGCGCGACCTTCGGGAACGGAACCCAAGATCAAGTTCTACGCGTCCGTCACTGCGGCGCCTGGAATCCCAATGGACACGGCAATCAGTGGTGCCCGGCGTAGAATCGCGGCGATAGAATCCTGGATCGATGAGCAGATTGCCGGCGCCGGTGCGTAACTCACCGGCGTCTGCGAAGTTTTAGGAGCCGAACCTGTTCGAGCTGCTCGCGGATAGCCTGTTCATCCGTTATCCCTCGTTCATATTCTTCCTTGAGGCGGGCAAGGTACAACTCCTCCATATTGTACAGCTCGGCTTCCAGGGATCCGGACCAGATCCGGTGAGTCATTTCCTCCGGATCATCCCGACTCGTCATGAGACTGTCGGTGAGGAGCTTCGCAAGGTACCATCTGACATCGTCCAACGTTAGATTGTATTCATCAAGAAGTGGTGTGAGTGTCATTGATGGTACACGACCACAAGGATAACGGCATGTCAACACCTACGGGCAAGCATCGCAATGAAGAACTGCTCGGGACCGAGAAAATCGGTCGGCTGCTTGCGCGCATGTCCATCCCCGCGATGTTCGCCATGCTGATCAACGCCCTCTACAATGTGGTTGATGCCATCTTCATCGGGCGGGGGGTCGGCGCGCTGGCCATCGGCGGCCTGACCGTTGCCTTTCCCTTTCAGATCTTCACCATGGCCGTTGCCATGCTGCTCGGCACCGGGGCGGCGTCGGTGGTTTCTCGTGCTCTCGGCACGGGCGATCGTGAGCGAGCGGCACGGACCGTCGGCACGACCAGCGCCTCTGCAGCCCTCATCGGAGTAGTTCTCGCGGTGGTCGGTTTCTCGTTGACTGATCCCATCCTGCGTTTGTTCGGCGCAAGTGAGCAACTTCTTCCGTACGCAACCGAGTACCTCACGACCATACTCTACGGGATCCCTTTCATTGTCGTGGCGATGGCGTCAAACAACCTGATTCGCGCCGAGGGAAACCCGAAGATGTCCATGCTCGTCATGCTTGTGGGTGCGGTCACCAACATCATTCTGGACCCTATCTTCATTTTCGGGTTCGGCCTGGGCATCCGCGGGGCCGCACTCGCTACCGTCATCAGCCAGGCACTCAGTCTGCTGGTGACTATCGGGTACTTCGCCGGCGGCCGGAGCACTTTTGATCTCCATCTGCGCCACTTTTTCCCGAACGTGCGGCTTCTTCGGCCGGTGCTGTTGCTGGGCCTTCCTGCCTTCATTCGCCAGTTCGGCGGTTCATTCCTCGCGGTACTGGTGAACAACGCTGCCCTGCACTACGGCGGTGACCTGGCAATTGCGTCCTTCGGTGCAATCAACCGGCTTCTCGTATTCGCACTGATGCCGATATTCGGTCTTGCGCAAGGCTTTCAGCCCATTGCGGGATACAACTACGGAGCCGGGAGGATGGACCGCGTGAAGGACAGCACGCGGCTCACCGGGATGATCGCGATGGCGGTCAGCGGATTCTTCTTTGCGATAATGGTTGCATTCCCGCGATCGCTCCTATCGGTCTTCACCGATAGCGTGGAGATGTTGAACATCGCGGTTCCGGCGATGCGAACGGTCGTTTTTGTTCTCCCGCTCGTTGGCTTTCAGGTCGTGGGTGCAACCTTTTTCCTGGCCGTGGGGAAGGCCGTGCCGTCACTATTCCTGGGAATGCTCCGACAAATCATTCTGCTGATACCGTTGGTGGCAATTCTCCCGCCCTTGCTTGGGCTAAAGGGTCTCTGGATTGCCTTCCCGATTGCCGATACGCTGGCCGCAGTTGTTACCGTGGTTTGGCTCGCACTATTTATGCGCCGGAAACTTGAGAGAGCTGCCCTGGAGCCGGTAGCTGCTGATTGAGGAGAGACAGTGAACACCGACATGCCGGTCACCAGAGTAGATTTCGCCGCTTTTGACTTTGAGACCACCGGTCTCCATTCGGCCTCGGATCGGATCGTGGAGTTTGGCGCCATCCGCTTCTGCGGGTCGGAGATCACCGCCGAGTTCAATAAGCTCGTGAATCCTGGTATCCCAATTGGGGCGGAGGCGGGTGCGGTGAGCGGGATAGCCGATGCGGATGTCATCGGGGCGCCTTCGGTGGACTCCGTTCTGCCGTCCTTCATTGAGTTTTTCGGCGACAGAGTGCTGATGGCCCACAATGCTCCGTTTGACCTCGGATTCCTTCGAGCCGCCGTCCACTCCGCCGGACTGCCGGGGATCCGGAATCTGGTTATTGACACACAACTCCTTGCAATGAGGGCCTTCCCGAAGCGAAAAAGCTATGCCCTGCAGAATCTTGCGACCGAACTCGATCTTCCGCGAAACAGGGCGCATCGCGCCAAAGACGACGCTGAGTTGTGCATGAGGCTATTTCTGGCATCGGTGGAGGCGTTGAGCTTCATGGGTGACTTGCCGCTGTCCGAGGTGCTGACCGGGCCTCAGACCCGCTGACTATTTCCCAAGGAGTGTCAACATATACAATTGAAGATATTCTTTGAGAGCGTCCGTCCGCCGGATCTGCTCAAACGCCTCGTTCTTGGCAAGGCGATCCGCCCATTCCTGGACTCTCTCTCGGTTTGGCGGAACCAGGCGGAAGGTGATTTTCATTCGGCGAAGGAAGTCGCGGGACAAGCTGTTGATGTCTTCGACCAAATTGCTCTTGGCAACCGGGTTGAGGAGGGGATTCCACCGTTCAATCAGTTCTTCAAGAGTCTTATCCGGGGTTGATCCCCGGCGGACGTAGGTCTTCTGCAGTTGGCGGACGGCCTCTTTGAATCGAGCGGTCTGGGCACGTCGCGTCGGGCCGTCGGCACGACCCACTGGCCCGGGCTCATCAGTGTCCGCATCAGGCGAACCCTGAGGCGTTTCAGAACCCGGGGGCGTATAACGCATCGTTGTCCCGGCGGCGGCCGGACGTTGCGGCTCGGGGCTGCGTTCCAGCCGTTCGAGAATGTCTTCCTCTCTCCTGCCCACGAATATACGCTTGAGCAATCCGACGAGTTTGTTGAGTATCGGAATTGCCTGCCAGAACGGCAGGAGGAGCCGGGCATCAGCGTAGAGTTTGCGACGATCCAGATTGAGGATTTCCGGGAGGGATCTCAACGCGGCGTCTTTGGGAGCGAACAACTCGTCTATTTCTGCGGCGATCTCAGACGGAACATTGGTTTCGCGCTTGGCAAGATAGAGAAGATTGATGTTGAGCAGCGAATGGAGGATCGGATCCTGCAATTTCAGTCGCTCGTCCACTGCTTTGATGAACTTCGCGTCATCAGTCATCTCCGGCAGCCGACGCTGCGATTTCAGCGACTCACTCCACTGATCAACATAGTAATCCCGGAACTCTCTCCGGGCTTCAAAGACGTGATCAAGGGTGACTATCAGAACATAGTCCTTGTACAGGTAGTACTCTTTGCCCTCGGTGGTCTTGACGCGGACCATGTCCGACAGACCCTTGTTTTCCGGGGTCTTCAGCCGCTCGGTGATGTAGGAATTGACATCTTCGGAAGAGTATTTTTTCGTGAGGGCTACCCCCCGCCTGTCCGTGAATCCGCGAATCTGCGTAATCGTGTAGGTGTACGGTGAGCGGCGGAGGTTGGATTCCAATTGTCTGAATGCAGACTCAGCATCCCGCTGACGCTGCAGAACGCCTCGGTGATAGACGTTGTAGTAGCCGAGCATGTACGCAGCCTGACAATGACCGTGTTCTTCAACGAGCTTGTCTTTCTTCTGGCTGTATTCCTTGATGATGGTGCTTGATAGCTGTGTCCAGAAATGGAATGTGAAGTCTGTCGGATGAAAGATCGATTTCAATGCCTGATCAGGTGTGGTGAGTATACTGCTGAGCATGTCTTTCATCGCCATCTCGCGTTGGCGAAACACGGAAGCCAGCTTACTTCGGATGTATCCGACGTTCTTCTCGCTTCGGAGGTACTGACGAATTTTCTGCACCGCCAGTTTGGGGAGATGTCGTGGCAGAAGGTCGCTGCTGACGATCATCGAGCGAATATCGTCCGGATACATGATGCGCAAGAGCGAGTTTTCTATCTTCTCGGACCGCGCGAGCCACTGCACAAAATCTATCTTGATGTCAATTGGCGTCAGCAAGTCGCTTGGTATGGGGACCGGCAATCTGTCCTCGGTCGGAAAAGGTCCGTCCGGGCGGGCATCCAGCTTGTCGTACGCATCATGGATGAGGCCACGATAGTAGTCGGGATAGTAGACACTGGTGATGGCTCCGTCGTTGTAGCTGAGCGTCAGCTTGGCGTCCTTCTCCAACTCGACAAGAAAGGCGCCCATCAGATTTGCCGGGTTGTCGGCAAAGGCTTCAAGCGAGGCGTCGGTGTCGGCGGCTTTTGCGAGATACTTCTCCGCGTAGGTAATCAGTGCCGGGTACGCCACGCGGCCGTTCCGTGTCCGTTTGACCAGTGACTGGAGTATTTTTAGCGCATCGCCGCTTGAGGCCATCTATCACACGAGTATAGCGTGCCTCCGTCTCCGACGCTATCATGTTTTGGTCGGGATAAATCGTGTTTGACGGCCGGGAATCATGGCGGTAGAATTGCGCCATATGGAATTGGTTCGATTTGGCGTTCTGATGGTCGCCCTTGGCCTTCTCCTGGCAGGATGCAACACAACCCCCGGATCCGAGCCGTCGGTCGAGGAAGAGATCGAGATTTCACCGGTGACTGCGGTTCCCGATCCGGTGCCGGAGATAGAACCGGAACCTGAGCCCGAACCCGAGCCCGAGCCCGAACCCGAACCGGAGCCCGAGCCTGAGCCCGAACCGATTGAAGTTTCTGAAGAGGTCTACGAGCAGACGTTCAGCGAGGTTGAACTGGTTATCCAGGACTTGAACGAAATCATTCACCGCGGCGATTATCGCAAATGGAGAACATATCTCACCAGCCGCTACATCGACGTGATGTCCAGCCCGGAAACGCTCGCTGAGGTATCACAGAGTCCCGTGCTCAGACGCAACGATATTGTGTTGCGCGACCTGGAAGGATACTTCCGGTACGTGGTTGTCCCATCCCGAGCGCGTTCCAAGGTCGATGATCTGGTGTTTTATTCCGATACTGTGGTGGAGGCCTTTACCGAGCGCGATGGAGTGATGTATCTGCTGTATAATTTGCGCCAAGTTGACGGGGAATGGAAAATAGATATCCTGTAACCTATACCACAGAGGTGTATCTGGGGAGGAGTGTGACATGAAGAGGACCCTCGCAGCGGTTGTTGTGCTGGTTGTCGTGATGACTGGATTCGCATTTGCGCAGGATAGAGCCGGAGATCGGCCTGCGACAATCGAGGAACTCTACCTCAGCCAGGAAATCGAGATCCAGATTATCTCGAGCCAGGCCAGGTCGAATGACAGGGACAGCAAACTGCTTGCCATAGAAACAGTCCGCAAGCTGTACGAAGCGGAAGATCTCAATATATCACAGGATCTTTTCACCGTTATTGAGTCGCTCGCCACCGAGGGTACAAGCCGTGAGGTTCGTTCAGCCGGACGGGTTATCAACTACTTCCCGGTTGTTCGCAAAGAAGCTGCGGCGCTGCTCGGCGATATCGGCGGCCCGGGCGCCAAAGCCGTGCTGTTGGAAATGGTTCGAGAGGACCCGGAACCGATGGTACTTGCCGAGGCGATTTATGCTCTTGGAAAGATTGGGCTGAACGAAAACAACGAGGTGACGGATCATCTTATCTACGTGCTTGCCAGAGAGAACGCGCAGTATGCGCCGGATAATAATCTTGCTCTGGCTACGCTCCTCGCGATTGAGAATCTTGTAGAACAGGGTGCTGCGCTGGATTCGGATACCGTGGGCATGATCATTGATATCAGTACCAATTACCGGTACATCACGATAGTCCGCGACCGGGCACGAGCTGTGCTGGCCGGGCTCACCGGACGTGAGTAGATCCCGAGGGTAGCTACACTCGGAGTCAGTGCTGAACAAGACTCGTTTTCTCGGTTCCTTCCTGCAAGACGGGTTCTTCCGTTCGGTCATGCCCGGTATGCGTGTCCGACGGTCTCTGGTATGCTCTCCCGCTGTGAAGTCATCAGTAATCTGGGATTGGAACGGCACGTTGCTGGACGACGTGAATATCTGCATTGCATCAATCAATCGTCTCTTGGCTCGGCGAAAACTCCCCGTTATGACGGTGGAACGATATCGCAAAGTCTTCACCTTTCCGGTGCAGCGCTATTACGAGGAGATGGGGTTTGATTTCACCGCCGAGTCCTTCGCGGACATTGCGGTAGAGTACCATGAAGCGTACGAGAAGTTGGTGTCGGGTGCCAGTCTCCACGGCGACGCAATGGCCGCACTCGACCAACTCAGGGGCAACGGTGCTCTGCAGGTCGTGCTTTCAGCGCTCGAAGAAAAGCGGCTCCGAAATGAGTTGCGAGTGCGAAGCATTGATCACTACTTCGCTCATATCTACGGCTTGTCGGATCTTCATGCGCGGAGCAAGACCGAGCGCGGACGAGAACTCCTCGAGGCAATGGGATTGAATGGAGCGGCATGCTGGATGATTGGCGACACCGATCATGACGCTGAGGTAGCAGCGTCAATTGGTGTTCAGTGTATCCTCGTGTCCTGCGGACATCACTCTGAGGGCCGACTGCGAAGCACGGGAGCACGAGTGGCAGAAAATCTGACCGAAGCAATTGCGATTGTGCAGGGAACGACTACCAGTCAATCGTGAGAACCACGATTCAGGCTAGTTGAGGGAAGGTTTGAAACCGGTCTGCGCAATGATCCGGTAGAGGCCGCCCTTCCTGGTAAGCGCTGTGTTCCAGCCTTCAGCTGGATCGTCGTTGAAAACCAACTGAGAATCCGCTGGAATAACGAGCCATGCATCCTCGTCAATTTCGTATTCCAGTTGGCCTGGACCCCAACCGGCATATCCAAGGTAGAAGTTGAAACTCGGCCTGTCCTGGTCCGGCCCTCCGGGCCAGTCGTTCTGAAGATACTCTTGAATCGATCCAAAGACCGGCTCAAAAACGATGCCGTCGGTGGGTGAAGATGAGAACTTGCTCGTTGCATAGTCCGGGAGTCCTGAATGGAGTGTGAAGAGGTAGTGCTGTTCAACCGGACCACCAATGAAAAGCGTTGCTTCGCCGGCATCAGACTCGGAAAGCTCCTCCACAATGTCGCCGAGGGAGGCTTCCGCCGGTCTGTTCAGGACCAGCCCAAAGGCTCCTTCCTCATTGTGCTTGACGATCAGCACCACCGTTCGGTGGAAATTCGGGTCCGTCAGCTCAGTCTCGGAAATGAGAAAATAACCGTCGAGGGAAGCTGGAACGGGCGTGCCGGATGAGTCGGTACGGAAGGGGCTATCGCTGTTCATAGCTTCTCCACACATGAAACGCGCTTCAGTCATAGCGACCGATGGGAATCGAACCCACATCATCAGCTTGGAAGGCTGAGGTAATGCCATTATACG
>DAOWMR010000276.1 GCA_030642995.1 Spirochaetales bacterium | reverse complement strand
CTCGCGGGATCGCCCACATGGGTGCTTTGCGAGCGATACGGAATCGTCCTGAGTTCCTCCCGACTATCGTAGCGGGAACGTCGGCGGGATCGATTGTCGCCAGCCTCTATGCCGCAGGGTTGGACCAGGAACAGATGGAGAAATTGGCCGACGAATTCGACTGGTTTCACGATGTAGTCAGCCTATCGGACACGGTGCGTCGCGTCTTTGATTCGCGTCGTGGCGGGATGATATCCAATGCGCAGCTGGGTCGCCAGATGAATGAGTTGGTCGGAGGGAGAAATTTCGACGATCTCGATGTTGATCTGGCCATCGTTGCCATGGATCTGGAAAACCGTCAACGGGTTATCTTCACTTCCCACCGGGTTGCAGGGCGAATGGATCCGGAAGAACTCCATCGGTTCTTGCCGGAACCGACCGATCATATGCCGGGGTGCGGCACCCAGATTGTGACCGATTGCGAGAGCATAGGCTTGGCCGTTCAGGCCAGCTGTGCGGTGCCCGGTGTATTCGTGCCCGTGGAGATGCAAGACATGCGTCTGGTCGATGGTGGCGTGGTAGATCAGGTTCCGGTGGACGTGATCAAGGCCATGGGGGCCAGACTCTCGATAGGTATCAGCCTGGCCCTTGCCTTCCTCCCTCGGAAACTCAACAGCACGGCGAGTATCATGAGCGGCATGGTTGGAATTCTGGGGCTGCAACAATTGAGGAAGAACCTGGACAGCGCGGACATCGGGTTTCAGATCCGCGGGATTGATCAACGCAGTCTGGTCCGTCCTCAATCGGGGGACCTACTGGAGATGGGCGAGAAGGACATGGCTGAATGGTTGGACGCGTGGGAAACCGGGAAGTTGGCCGGCTATCACAAGGACCAGCCCGATTGATGATAAGGTCATTGGTCCGACGGATGCTTGACCGGGAACAAGCGAAGTACATATATTACGCGATGTGTAAACGCACTGCGTAATTTCAGCACACCAAGGGAACCATCACCGTGAATAGATTCGCACGATTTGTCGTGGACCATCCTTACCCAGTGATCATCGTCATCGCAGTCGTCACGCTCGTGTTCGGCTTCATGATGAAGGATCTTCAGCTCGAAACTGATATCACCAAGAGCCTTCCAAAGGACATTCCGGAGATTGTGTTCTACGAAGAGGTCCAGGAGCTTTTCCCGGCGGGCAACATGATGCTCGTGGGACTGGAAAGCCAACGGCTCTTTTCGTCGGAGATTATTCGACTCATCGATGATCTTGCGAACGAATTCGCCGAGATCGACGGTGTCATTCGGGTTCTTGCGCCGACA
The DNA here is from genome assembly GCA_030642995.1 of Spirochaetales bacterium. Classification (GTDB taxonomy): domain Bacteria; phylum Spirochaetota; class Spirochaetia; order DSM-27196; family SLST01; genus JAHOYX01. Next base: position 3,339 of record DAOWMR010000276.1, on the reverse strand, counting down.
AACATCGATCTCATACGGGGTACCGAGTGGGGGATGGAAGTATCCCCGATAATCGATCGGCTGCCCGAGACCAGCGATGAGATTGACAGTTTTCGCCGGGATCTCACGGAGAACCGCATGTACAGCGGTCTGCTCGTGTCCGAGGACGAACACGCTGCGGCGATGATCGTGACCCTCGACCTCGTTGTGGAAGAGGAAGAGATCTACGAGCAGATGCAGTCCATAATCGATCAGCACACCGTTGAGGGCGTGGAATATCACATTTCGGGGCAGGCCGCAATGATCGTTGAGACGGCCGCACTGATGAACCGCGACCTGGTTGTGCTCACTCCCATCGTGCTGGCGGTTCTTCTCATTGTCCTGTACCTGAGTTTCCGTAGCGTTCGTGGGGTTGTGCTTCCGATGCTCACGGTTGTTGTAAGCCTCGTGTGGACCTTCGGGATCATGGCGGTGGCCAATATTCCTCTCAATATTATGACAACCGTTCTTCCCGTCCTTCTGATAGCCATTGGATCGGCGTACGGGATTCACATGCTGAACCGGTACTTCGGTGACCTTGCCGACGGAATTGAGAAGAAACAGGCGATTGTGGAGAGTGTCAATCATACCGGTGTGGCGGTTCTCATGGCGGGTCTCACCACGGTCGCGGGATTCATGGCGCTCAGAAGCTCTCCACTTGGACCCATTCAGGAGTTTGGATTCCTCACCGCGATTGGCATTGTATGTGCCTTGACATTCTCGCTCACGTTCATTCCAGCGGCCCTTGCGCTCCTGCCCCCGCCGCGAGTGATTGCAAGAGACGCCACGCGCAGGGAAGCCCGGGCACATGATGGGGCGGCTCCACGTCAGATGATCAGTCTCCGTGGCCTTCTTCAGGGGCTTGGGCGTCTCGTGAACACTCATCGGTGGGTTGTGATCATAATCGGTCTTGGAGTCATCGGGCTATCTGTCGTCGGTATGTTTCGTATCCGAGTGGAAACCGACATGCTGCAGATGTTTGGTGAGGGCACCTCCATCAGGCAAAACGCGGATTTCATCACAGATAACTTTTCGGGCATCACCACCCTGCAGATCGTTGTCGACGGTGGAGGGCCGGATACGGTCGCTTCTCCGGAGATCCTGAGCAGGATTGATGGTCTGCAGCGATACCTTGAAGATGCTCCCGCCATCGGAAGCACTCAATCCCTCGCGGACATGGTCAAAGAGATGAACCAGGTCATGAATGAAGGCATGGAGGAGTACTACGTCGTGCCGGACTCACAGGAGTTGGTCAGCCAGTACCTGCTTCTCTACTCCTTCTCCGGGGGCGACGACGCTCTTGAAAGCATGGTGGATTTCCCCTACCAGAATGCGAACGTAACGGCGTTCCTGCGGACAACGACGATGTCCGAGCTACTGGATCTGGTCCGCAATGTGGACATGTACCTCGAGGAGAATTTCAGATCGGTTGGAATAGACGCAGATCTCACCGGCAGCATCACAATACTGACGGTTCTCAACGACCTTCTCATCGCAAGCCAGATCCGAAGCATGCTCATTTCTCTGGGTCTGGTCTTTCTCATAACGTCAGTCCTGTTCGGGTCATTGGTGATCGGATTGCTGGCAGTGATTCCTCTCGTGGTGACGGTCTCTCTGAATTTCGGCATCATGGGACTCTTTGGCATACCGCTCGACATCGGGACGGTGATGATCTCGAGCATCGCCATCGGAATCGGCATAGACTACGCGATCCACTTCCTTGCACGATATCGCACCGAGTTGGTCAAGGGGGCGAGTGCAGCGGATGCGATCGTCACGACGACGAGTACGACCGGTAGGGCAATTGTTTTCAATGCTATTGCTGTCGGCCTGGGATTCCTCGTACTCGCGTTCTCGAGCATCTACAGTCTTGGGATGGTCGGCTGGATCATCGCGCTCACGATGCTCGTTTCTTCTGTGGGTTCAATGACTCTCCTGCCGGCAATTCTGTCGCTGCTGGATGGAACGCGTATTGCCGCTGTCTTCCACCGTCACAAGCCCCTTGGACGGTGGGCCGGCGCACTCTTGCGGGATGAACGGGATGAAGAACACGAGGGGTAGCACACATGAAATTCAATTGGAGGTTTGATATGCAGAGCAACAGGACACGAGGTGCTATCGGGATTATCGCCGTCGGCTTGCTCCTGCTCACAGCAGGACTTACGATGGCAGAAGACCTCACGGGCCGGGAAATCATGGCGATGGTGCGGCAAACGCCGGACACCGAAGACATGTCGTCGGACGTCACGATGACGCTGGTGAACGCGCGTGGCCAACAGCGCGTCCGCGAGCTTCGCATGCTGGCCAAGGAATCAGATGGGATCTCCAGGTCAGTCATGTTCTTCACGGCGCCTGCGGATGTTCGCGGGACCGGGTTTCTCACCGTGGAGCAGGCAAATGGTGAGAGCGACATGTGGCTATATCTTCCGGCACTGCGGAGGATCCGGCGCATAGTCTCAAGTAGTCGGAATGAGAGTTTCATGGGATCGGATCTCACGTATGCCGACCTGGGGTCCCGCGATCTGGATAACTACGAATATTTGCGATTGGCCGACGATCGGATTGACGGCCAGGTTGCCTACGTCGTTGAGTCCACACCCGCAACTGATGAGATTGAACGGGAAACCGGCTACAGCCGGACGGTGGTTTGGATCAGTATGGACAAACTCATTCCGCTGCGGACCGACTTCTATGACACGCGCGGCAACCTCGCAAAGCAGATGGTCGTGGAGGAGACCCTCCTGGTGGGTGGCCACTGGGTGATGTCTCGTATCGTGGTGGCGGATCTCAAGGATGGAGGCAGCACGATAATGGAGACGACCAATATTGAAATTGATACCGGCATTGATGACGATGTGTTTACGCAACAACAGCTTCGACGCGGGTTGTGATTCGCTGAGCCATCGCCCCGCCGGTCAGGAACTATTTGAGAGGAGATTGTAATGAGCAGATTCCAAAGAACGATATTGTTGGGAGTGATCGTGTGCGTTACGGCGCTGGCTCCCGCATCCGGACAGGTGTTGGGCGGGCATGTAAGCACGTCGCTGTTGATTCCTGCGGGTTGGAACTCCCTATCGTATCCGGGACTCACCAACGAGATGCAGCTTGAAGCATCGTATTCCACCCCAGTTGGTTCACTGTACGGCTCGGTGCTTTTCACGGTGGATGAGCTTGGCGCAATTGGCAACCAGCTTGAGGTTCTCCCCGGCGAGGTCTTCATCTCCGCGTTTCTCGGGCCGCTCGACGTGACTCTTGGGCGGCAGATCATCTCGTGGGGAACGGCGGACGGCATCAACCCGACGGACAACATCAACCCTCGGG
>DAOWMR010000481.1 GCA_030642995.1 Spirochaetales bacterium | reverse complement strand
CGGATTTGGACCTGTTTCTTTCGGATGGACGCGGCGAACTCGTCGCGTATGCAGAGCTGGCCGAGTACAATGAATTTCTCTACCTCTCCCGCGTGAGCGAACCGGCTCTCGGATCCGGGCGATTCACGCTCGAAGTCGTCTATCAGTACGATCGGCCGCCGACCGCGGATGGGCGCGAGCTCACCGAGATACCATACCGCTTGCTCGTGGAAACGGTTCGGTTGGAGCCGTTGGCAACGCTCCGTCCTGGACGTCAGGTCACCGGTCGCCTTCTGCCGGAGAACGCGATGACGGCGCTCTACCGGATTACCGTTCCTGAAACGGCGGATCACCTGCGGTTGGATATTTCGGAGACCGATGCGGATGTTGACCTCTTCCTCTTTCACGGTGATGTGCCCGCAGACCCCTTCATGGCCGATCACCTTGCCCAGACGCTGCGTTCGTCTGAGTCCATCGTCATCAATCGATCTTCCTCCCCGCCGCTGCAAACCGGCACCTACTATCTCCTGGTCATGGACCAGATGACTCTGGAGCACGAGGCGAGCTTCCGGCTCTCGGTGAGCGATGCCCGGGATGCACCGTCACACTTGAGGACCACTCCGAGTCTCCCGGAAGTCTCGTCCGACCTTGATCGGGTACTGCTGGCCACCGTGGAGGTGCTGGCCGGTTCAGGCGGCGGCGGGTCGGGGTGTCTGCTCTCGGCGTCCGGGATCGTGCTCACCAACTGGCATGTTGTTCGGGCGGACAACGGGAGTGCCGACCCCGACATAACAATCGGTCTCAGTCTGGATCATACCCGACCACCTGCGGAACTCTTCCGGGCGGAGGTTATTGAGCACTCCGAAGAGCTGGATCTCGCACTGCTCCGTATCACCGGGAACAGATACGGCCGACCGTTGGAATCCCGGCTCGAACTCCCCTATATCGAATTGCGAAATGACGCGACGGCAATTGGCGATGAGCTGAAGTTTGTCGGGTATCCGGGAATTGGAGGAACCGGCTCGCGTGCGTCAATCACCTACACCACGGGAGTCGTGGCGGGGTTCCAGCAGACGACCTATGGCTACGAGATCAAGACCGGCGCCGAGATCAACTCCGGCTGTTCAGGTGGGGCAGCGCTGGACCGTGCCTTTCGTCTTGTCGGCGTGCCGACGAGCATTGTTGGTGAGGAATCGGGGAAGCTCGCCTTTGTCGTTCCCGTGACCGCGATCCCGGCTTCGTGGATGCGGCATCTGCGATAGTCCGGCTGATTCTCAATCGCAAGATAATTTTATGTTTCGCACAATCGTCATAGCGCGCGGCGTGCCATACGTGTAGCGTGTTTGTAACGTGGAGTCATGACAGGAGGAGTCCGGTGAGTGTGATGCAGGAGATTTCTGAGGCGCTGCAGAAGGGCAAGGCAAATGAGGTCAAGGAACTGGTCCAGGGCGAACTGGACGGCGGTGCGTCCGCGAAGGATGTTCTCGAGGGAGGCCTCATGCCGGGGATGGATGTTGTCGGGCGTCTGTTCAAGGCGAACGAGATCTATGTTCCCGAAGTGCTGATTGCCGCCAGAGCAATGACTGCCGGCGTTGAGCTTCTCAAGCCTCTGCTGGTCAGCGAGGATGTCAAGCCTCGCGGCACCATCGTGATCGGGACGGTAAAGGGTGATCTTCACGACATCGGCAAGAACCTCGTCAAGATGATGATGGAAGGGAAGGGGTTCAAGATCGTGGATCTGGGAACAGATGTGACGGCGGATCGATTTGTCGCCGCTGCGACCGAGAACAAAGCCGACATCATTGCCTGCTCCGCGTTGCTGACGACCACGATGACTGAAATGAAGAACGTCGTCGCGGTCGCCGAGAGCGCGGGTATACGGGACACGGTGAAGATCATGGTCGGCGGCGCCCCGCTGACGCAGCAGTACTGCGATTCCATCGGCGCCGATGCCTATTCGGCGGATGCGGCGAGTGCCGCGGAGAAGGCGGTTGAGTTCGTCGAGAGCTGAACCGGCAGACAGCTCGCGAACCGTTCACACTCCCGACGCGCGGTAGGCGCTTGGCGTGACTCCGGTCTCCCTTCGAAAGAGCTTGGTGAAATAGCTATGATCGTGGATGCCGACCTCCGAGGCAATAGAGGTGACAGGTTCGGTCGTGGTCCGTAGAAGCTCTCTCGCCCGATCAATGCGTATTCGGGTTACGTAGACGACAAACCGTGTCCCTATCTCCTCGGCGAACAGACGACTGAAGTAGGTCGGGCTCAGCCCCACATGCTTTGCAACATCGCGGAGCCGTATCGGATCGGAGATGCGGG
>DAOWMR010000163.1 GCA_030642995.1 Spirochaetales bacterium | reverse complement strand
CGCTCAATGGATTCGAGGGTTGGCCCAAGACGTGCCTTGTCCCGACTTGGCGGCATGAGCCGGCGGTAGTGGGTATTGAACACCGCAAGGCCAATCTGGTCGCGCTCGTTGGTGATGCTGTTCGCAAAGTCACGGATGGCCTGTGTCGCAGCCTGGATTCGCGTGAGGGTGGCATCGCCTTCAACGGTCTCGTCGTACATGCTTCCGGAATTATCCACGAGCATATAGAACGACAGGGCAGCATCGAGCGATCGAACTCTCGATAGGTCGAGGATGTCGCTGACTTCGTGGAAGTCTACCCCGTCTGAGGACTCGTAAACCCGCAGGTCGTTCTCGGTTACCACTGCGGCATCCCCTGAATCAATCGAAACAAAGAGATCCACGCGTTGTCCCACCAGCAACCGGCCCGTGTCCACCTGCCCAATCGCAAGCCTCTCGGCCGCGGCAATGGCAGCAATACTGGTCAGAATAATCAGCAAGAGTATCAATCGGTTTGTCCGCATACTGCCTCCCGTTACGGCGTCTTCAAGACGAACCGTGCTTTGCCTACGTCAATCACGTCGTCAAACTTCAAGTCAACCCGCTCAACCTTCTCCTCATTGACACGAACCTCGGCGTCTGTAGCGCCGCTCTCGAGAGTGAGTCCGGACTTCCGGCCGATAATCACCGCGTGCTGTGTGGAAAGGCCATCGTAGGGGAGAAGGCTGATGGTGTCTCGCACCGAGCGGCCAATTGTAGTCCGACCCGGGGGCAACGGGTACTCCCGGCCGCGGAGCGGACCGGTTACGAGAACCAGCGAACCGAGGAGAAACCCTCGTTCTATTACGGCAAACCCTGCGGCAATGAGCAGACCCAGAACCACGCTGGCTGCAGGGCGTACCCATCCGGCAGAACCGAAAGCGAGCGACCCGTACTCAATGATAACTCCGCCGGCCAATCCCCCGACAAATCCGCCAAGGGCGCCAATAGCGGCCCGCTGTCCTGACCGCAATCTGGCCCCTTCAGCGGCACCGATGATCGTGCCCATCACCGCCCAGCCAATGCCACGAGCCAACGGAATGCCAATCGATCTGCTCGCTGGAGACACCAGAACCGCTTGCCCAACGGCAAGGAATATTGCCTGACCGGCGAGGGCGCCAATTCCGCCGGCGACAATGCCGAACACGGCGCCCAAGACAAGCCCCGTCCATTTTCTGGCGGCAATTCCCCCGGTGATTCCATCAATTGTGCCAAGGGCAAGTCCAAAGAAGCCGCCGAACAGCGCGCCGGAGGCAACGATGAATGTCAGGTAGGATGGAAACCCCGTTTGAACGCCAAGAAGCAGCTCCGAGAGTGGCCACGCCAGAAGCCCGGCGACCGCCCCGGCGACAAGAATGAGCATCCGTCGAGTTATGAGGCTCATCAATTCTCCTCCGTTGTAGATTCGATTGAAATCATCCCAATCCGGATAACAGCTGAACGCGTGAACGGTCCCGGGCTCAACTCGGTTGTTGCCACGCGGTAACTGGGGTGAGTGACTCGCAGCCTTATTGTTTCGCCCGGGACAAATACCGCGGCGCGTTGAGGCACCGGGTCCGGCCCGGAGCTCTCACCGGGCAGCGACTCATCATCTTGCGCTCCCGCACGGTCGCGAATCGCCAACAAAACGGCCGAGAGATCATCGACCGGCACCAGGATCTCTTCCGAACCGTCTTCGGGACGACTCTCCCCCGGACGAGTGTCTCCAACCTGGGGGTCACCCGCTGCCGGTTCATTCGAAAGGGGCCGGAGGGCAATCCATCTCCCTTCAATCTCAGCTTCAGCCACTGCGTCGGAAAGCTCGGCGCCAGTGGGGGCATCGTAGGCATGAACAGTCAGATTGAGTGCCGAGGGTGGTTCAGCATCGTAACGAACCGAGAGGAGTTGAGCCTCTGTAGTCATCGACACAGGCAAGACCGAGAACTCTTCACGGACGTAGGTTTCTCCAACCTGGATTGTGGAGCGGTAGCGCCCCGCGGGCAATGTCAGAAGCCGCGAACGCAGGATGATATAGTCGGGAGTTTCAAGGGAGGCTACCGGATGAAGAAGCGGCAGAACCGGGTTGACGTTCACGAGTTCCCCGCTGTTCAGGCGCTGAAGTTCCAGGCGCAGCAGGTGCTCGCCAACAGCGCGTTCACCCTTGCGGAGTCTGAGTTGGTAGTAGACGAGGCCGTGGGTATCACCCAGAAAGAATCGCTGGAAGTAGCCGGTTGCATACGCGGCCACCCCCGCGAGGAGGACCACGACGGCTGCGGCAAGAAGCACCCGTGGCCATCGGCGACGGGAAGTTGATTCTCCAGTGCCGGTGACAGCCTCGTTACCGGCATACCGGCCAATCTGTTCCCGTATCCGGTCGGGACTGCGGCGCTTGAGGTTCCGGTCAATGGCCACTGCCACCTTGCCGGCGCTTTGGAACCGTCGCTTCGGGTTGCGTTTCATGCATCGCCTGATCAGGCGGGAGGCAAACCTTGAAACCTGTAGGTTCACCCGTCGGGGCCGACGATATCGGCCCCGCTGGATTCGATTGACATTTTCGGGAGTGAACCCTCCAGGAAACGCCTTACGGCCGGTCACCATCTCATACAGCATGGCTCCGGTCGAATAGATATCTGCGCGCACATCGGCGGTCCGGCTTTGCTCAATTTGCTCCGGCGCGATATAGGCCACCGTGCCAAGAGTCATTCCGTCACGCGTGAGATCCTCTCCAAACGACTCAACGCGGGAGGCAATTCCAAAGTCAAGCAGTTTCACCGATCCATCACGGCCGAGGATGACGTTGCCCGGCTTCACATCGCGGTGAACCACGCCCTTGCTGTGCACGTACTCGAGCCCTCGACAACAGTCCCGCACGATCAGCAACGCAACGTCGCCGGGAAGGTAACGCTCACGCTCGAGTATCGCATCGAGCGATCCGCCGTTCACAAACTCAAGGGCAATGTAGTCGGACGAGTTGTGCCGAAAGTGGTCGTAGACATCAACGACGTAGTCGGTGCGGAAATCAATCATGATTTCCGCCTCCCGCCGGAAGCGTTCGCGCATAGCGGCGTCACCGGAAACGGCAAGCTTCTTCAGGATTACAAATCGATCCAGAGTCGGGTGCCGGGCCTTGTAGACCATGCCCATTCCGCCCTTACCGATGCGGTCAACGATGTCGTATTTGCCAATTTGGTCTGGAAGTCGAGCCATGTCCCCTCTCGCGGACCTGATCAGCCGTGCAGAGTTTCGTTGTTGATACTGACAAACCGCTCGGTAAGAACCTGCGTGACCTCAACTAATGCTGCATTTTCCTTGGCCGCCGGCAACGCCTTCTGAAAGACCGCTATTGCAAACACGGGAGATGTTTTCTGGACCGGGCCCTCTTCAAAGCGGATGACTTCGTCCACCTTCACATCCAGCCCGAGCCGGCTGTCCTGCTTCACCGACATCTGTGGAACGTCTCGACGTGCCCCAATGCTGGCATAAGCCACATCGCGCTCGCCGTCCGACATCGGCCCAATGCTGACGATGGAACCCGAGTAGGTCATGGCGAGGGCGCCAGTCGACTCGCCCCGAGAGAATGAAGCAACACCCACCATTCCTCGATCAGATGTGTGATGTTCGAACGCGGCGTTCTTCTCAAGCCAGCCCTGGGCAAGAATCTCGTCCGCATCTGCGGTATCCTGCAAACCCGCCGGTTCTACCAACAGTCGCACGTGTTCGCGCACTCTTTCGGGCAGTTGGTCCAAGTATTCTCCCATGATGTCTCAAGTGTATAGCCGCCTGAGACCTTTTCCAAGGGATCCAGACGTAGCGATGCGCATCATACAGTGCTATACTGGAGGTGTCTGATCAGCAATCAAACACGTATCCTAGGAGGCTGTGATGAGAAGAGGTTTGAGAATTGGTCTCGTTGTGGGTGCTTTCGTCTTGCTTCTTGGATCGTGCTCGGCGGTGCTGGGATTCATCTCTCCCAACCAGTTCACCGTTGCGGGGGCCTCGTACGACTCGGCCAAGATGTACATTCTGAACTACGGACAGTTTGAGACCAGCAATTACTATCTGGATGTCTGGCTCGTATCGGACGGTATCATAGTGAATACGGAAGGACAGGGCTCGGGGTCCGGCGATGAGATCGGGTTCTTCTTGATCAGCCCGACGCCCACTCTGGGTGAAGGAACCTTCACCTTCAACGCAGACTTCTACGGGAACGTCAACACCATGTATGCCGGCAGGGCCTACGTGGGCGCCAATTTCAGCGCCGGCACAACGACTGCAATGTACCAGTTTGCTACCGGGTTGCTCACGGTCTCCAGGGCGCGAATAGGGGATGATTACATTCTCGACTTCGAAGGGACGGTCGAAGGCGGGATCACGGTCACCGCTCACTTCCGCGGGCCTCTGGAAGGTGCTATCATCGAAGCGTCGACCGAGGATCCGATTCCGAGCATCCGTTAACCGCGCCTGGCTGAGTCTGGCCCTGATTCGCCACTCCGACAACAACGGAACCCGAATGAACCCGCGGCACGATTGCCGGTGTACAATGGGTGAAAGGGGTTCTGGATGAAGAAGCTATGGAGAATTGCAGTTGTCGTCGTGGGGGTGCTGGCGATCGGAGCCGTCGTCGTCACGCTGGTCAGTCCGGACAATCGAAGGCTGGACGAATCGGTACGAGCGGAGTCCGGGGCGGAGTTCATCCAGCTGTCCGAAGGGTTTGCCGAATACGAGCTCGCCGGACCGGAGGCAGGGGAGCCGGTGGTTCTGATCCACGGTCTGTCGGTCCCCATGTTCGACTGGGACCGGCAATTCACGGTTTTGGCCGACGGCGGGTTTCGGGTGCTCCGGTACAACCAGTACGGCCGGGGTCTCTCGGACCGGCCCCGTGGGCGGTACGACGCGGAGCTCTACACCCGACAGCTGAAAGACCTGATAGACGCCCAGGGGTGGCACCGGGTCAACCTCGTGGGTCATTCCATGGGATGCACCGTGGCAGCCGAGTTCGCCCTCCGGTATCCTGAATCGATTGACCAAATGGTCCTCATCTCCCCGGTGCTCCACATGGCCGAAGACAACGCCGGTATCACGCTGGTCAGGATTCCCCTGGTGGGCGATCTGGCGGCCAAGACGGTCCTCCCTGGGATTCTCGCATCGCGGGCCGATGACCTCTTCCTCGGCGCCGGGGTGGCTGAGGCGGCTCGGTACTCCGAGGCTTTTCGAGATCAGATGGAGTACCGCGGGTTCTCACGGTCGGTGAAGTCCCTCTTCCGAGGCAACCTGGTGGACAACCTCACGCCCACATACGGACAACTGGATGGGAGGGGAATCCTGTCGATCCGGGGAACTCGGGATGAATCGGTCCCTCCCGCTCACTTCGAGGCTATCGTGGATTTGATTCCGGGGATGGAGAGTGTCGTTCTGGACGGGGTCGGCCATATGCCCACCATGGAGGCTCCCGAAGAGATGAACAATCTCATCGTGGAGTTCTTGAAACGGAGGAGGCTGTGATGGACGGTACCCAGCGAGAAAAGATCAGGCCGGGACAACATGTATCAGTCGTGCTGAAGCACGACCAGAGTACGGGAACCCTCACGGAGGGGATCGTGGAGAGAATTTTGACCAAATCGGCCTCCCATCCCCACGGCATCAAGGTGAAACTGAGTTCCGGGCAGGTGGGCAGGGTCAAAGAGATCCACGATTGATGTCGCCCGCCAACCCGACCACGCACGACGATGTCTACCGCAAACTCCAGGAACGAATCGACGAGCTTCCGGTTCCATTCCCAAGTACCGCCTCCGGCGTAGAACTCCGGCTTCTGAAGGCCTTGTTCGACGAGCGGGAAGCGCACCGCTGTCGCGTCCGGCGTGATCGAGAACGGTTTTCAGGATTGCGTCGGTGATGGAAAGCTCATGCACGGCCTACTCTCTCACTCACCATCAACGGGTTCCAGAGTCGCCCATTCCTCATCGTCAGGATCGCTGGCTCCGCCTTCCAGGGTGTGCCTCAGATCCTCGGCGGCTGCCGTACCAGTTTCGCCATCGGAGCTGGTTATGTACCCGAACATTCGAAGAGCACCTTCAACTCTCAGGAGGTCGTCCTTCCCCAACTCCTCCAGCGAACGGGAGATTTCCCTGATGACAGGATTCTCAACAGCCACCGGTCGTACCCCGACGCCCATTACCAGTGCATCCAGGGAGACATTGTACTCCCGGGAGAGGTCTTCCAGGACGTTTCCCGGCGGGAGCTTATTGGTGTCCCAGTAGGCCTGCAGGGTCTGATAGTTATGGCCGTACTTCTTGCAGAATTGGTTCCGATTGGAGCCGGCGTATTTGAACACGAGCTTGATCCGTTTGTAGAAGCGATGCATATGGCGTCCTTGTTCGTGTTTCAGGAACTGACATCCTCGATGCTGATGGTATTGACCGCAGCCTGAACGCGATGGAGTTGTGCCT
>DAOWMR010000469.1 GCA_030642995.1 Spirochaetales bacterium | reverse complement strand
TCGTGTGCGCGGCCGGCCAAGGTCAGATTATCGTCACCATCGTCGGGATAAACCGCCACGCCGATGCTGAAGGTCAGCGGGACATCGGCCCCGCCGGTGATCGGCGAAAGATCGGCTTGCTTCATCCCGTCCCGAATCCGCTCGGCCTCCGCAACAACCTCATCCGAATCAGTTTCCGGCAGGATCGCGGCGTTCTCGTTTCCCCGATATCGCACGGCGATGTCCTCGTCACGCAACAGAGCCTTGAGCTGATTGGCCAGGATGCGTAGGGCCTGGTCCCCAACGTCGTGACCGTAGGTGTCATTGATCAACTTGAAGTTGTCGGGTTTGATCATGAGGAACCCTGTCTGCCCCCGCCACTTGCCGAGCAAACCCGCGAATTCGTCGTCAAGGAAATCCTTGGAATACAGGCCGGTCAGCTTGTCGCCGAAGACCTGCTGGCGGAGCTCACGAACCCAGCTCGAGTTTTCGCTGACAAGTCTGTTCGCCGATCGAGTTCGGTCCGCCACAATGGCCAGAAGCTGATGGAGAACGCGGGCGAAGATCTCCGGGTGTTCGAGCATTACCTCATCCACGTTGCTTCCCCGCGTCGGGAATACCAGCAGGCGCGAAACACCGTCGCTGACTGCCGAGGCCGTCCGTGGACTATCGCTCATGAAGTCCTGCTCACCGAAGCTCTCTCCGGCTACAAAGCGAGCAAGGTCAATCTCGTGCCCATCGCCGCCTTTCTTGACGATGCGCACCTCTCCACTCTCAATGACGAAGAGTTCCCGATCGGTGCTGTTTGTTGCAAACACCTCATCGCCGTCGGCAAACTCGACGAAGTCAGCATGGTCCGCGAGCATCACGAGTTCGTCCGCGGAAAGCTGTTGAAAGAGTTCCACTGTTCTCAACAGGTCCAGTTCATCCATAAGCACGCAATTATGCGCAGGATGCCGTGACCCTGCAAGCACATGCCTGATACAGTACCAGCATGAAGCATCAAAGCATGTCAATTGTGGCCTATCAGGGGGTCTTCCCGACGATCCCGGACTCGGTCATGATCGCCCCCGGCGCACGGATCATCGGAGATGTCGTCATCGGGGAACGATCGGGCATCTGGTACAACGTGGTGATCCGAGGGGATGCAAACTACATACGAATCGGCGAAGAGACCAACATCCAGGACGGATCGGTGTTGCATGTGACCCACGAGACACACCCGCTCGTGATCGGCAGCCGCGTCACCGCTGGTCATGCCGTCCGGCTTCACGGGTGCACGATTGAAGACGAGACGCTCATCGGGATCGGTGCGATTGTACTGGACGGCGCGGTCGTGGAAGAGAGATCGATGGTGGCCGCGGGGGCGGTGGTACCGCCGGGTATGCGAGTGCCGACCGGAAAGCTCGTGGCAGGCGTCCCGGCACGCGTGTTGCGGGACCTGAGCGCGGAAGAGCTCGCGAGCTTCGAGGAATCTGCAGATCGATACGTGGAGTACGCACGGGTGACACGCGAGGGACAGGCATCCGACTCGTCCGGGTAGGAATCGATAACCTTCAAAATGGAAAGTTCTTGATCATTCGCTATACTTAGGCGTGGAAGGCGTGCCCGCGAGGCGCGCCAACGAAAAAAGGAGAGAGTTCATGAAACGAGTCACACGCATTATCGCGGTCGCTGCACTAACATTGCTGGTGGCGTCCGCTGCATTTGGAATCAACCCGGACAATCTGAACCGGGTGACCTTCGTGAACCACACCGGCTACGACATCTGGTATCTGTTCTTCTCGCCGGAGGATTCCGACTACTGGGGTGCGGACATCCTTGGGACCACTCGCACGCTGGATGACGGGAAAGAGCTCAGTTTCTACATCCACTATCCCGACTACTCGAACGCGTTTGACTTCATGGCAATTGACCTGGACGGCGATGCCTATCTCATCTGGGACTACGTCATCAGCGATGATCGGGCGGCTACCATTGAAATCACGATGGCGGACTACGATGGCGGGTTTGAAATGCCCGATCTTGCCGAAGTGCAACTCACCAATGTCACCGGCTACGACATGTGGTACGTTTTCTTCTCGCCGGGGGATAGCTCCATGTGGGGAGTCGATATGCTCGACGACGAAACCATCCTCTTCGACGGCGAGATCTTGGACCTCTACGTTCCCGTTGCCAAAAGCGCCACCCGCTACGACTTCCAGGGTGTGGACGAGGATGAAGACGTATACGAATTCTGGGTTGAGCTTTCGAATCGTCAGGATGTCTACGCTTTCCCGATTGAACTGTCGGACCTCCAGTAGCTGACCCTCCGTGACTACCAGCCTTCGTACCGGAACGGGGGCTGGTGGCGCCACCACACATTTGACCCAAGGAGTAACTGATGCGCAAGGGTGCAGGAACAATTCTAATTGTAATCATGGTCATGGCTCTCAGTCTTTTCGG
>DAOWMR010000485.1 GCA_030642995.1 Spirochaetales bacterium | reverse complement strand
TCGGATCGACCCATGGACAAGATCGTAGTACTGGATTTCGGGAGCCAAACGGCCCAGCTCATCAGCCGCCGCATTCGCGAAATAGGCGTGTATAGCGAAATTCTCCCCGGAACCACACCTGCAGCAGACTTGGCCGGCGACACCTCCATTTGCGGAATCATCCTTTCGGGCTCACCGGCCAGTGTTCACGACGCTGATGCCCCGGTGCCGGATCCCGGGATCTACGAGCTTCCAATACCGAAACTCGGCATCTGCTACGGGCTTCAACGCGCCATTTACGACCAGGGTGGACGAGTCGGCCGGTCGGAGAGCAGAGAATACGGCCGCTCTCGGGTGCAATTGTCGGCGCCTCACGAGCTTTTTGCGGGCATTCCCGACGGCTTTGTCTCCTGGATGAGCCACGGGGATCATGTGGAGTCAATGCCTGCAGGCGCAGATGTTGTCGCGACGAGCGAGCACGGTGTCCCGGCCGCCGTGGACCTGGGATCTCAGTTCGTCGGAATCCAGTTCCACCCCGAAGTCACCCACTGCGAGTACGGTACCGAGATTCTCCGGAATTTCGCCATCGGCATCGCCCGGGCCACCGGCGGGTGGTCCATGGAAAACTACGTCGAAGAGTCCGGCCGTCGGATTCGGACCGCTGTCGGCGATGAGCCTCTCCTGCTCCTTATTTCCGGCGGCGTGGATTCCACGGTCGTCGCGGCGCTGCTCCTCCATGCTCTGCCGTCGAGCCAGGTCTACCTGATGTACATCGACACCGGGCTGATGCGGAAAGACGAGACGGTCGAGGTGCGCTCCACGCTGGATCAGCTTGGAGCGACCCATGTGGACGTTGTGAACGCCGAATCCGAGTTCCTCGGCGCACTTGCCGGCGTCTCGAGTCCCGAAGAAAAGAGGACCATCATTGGTGACCTCTTTATGACGATTCAGGAACGCGAGATAGGAAAACGGATTCCCGGGGAGTATTTCCTTGCCCAGGGCACCCTCTATACCGATATGATTGAATCGGGCGCGGGCGTCGGAAAGCACGCACACGTGATCAAGAGCCACCACAACGTGCGTTCACCGCTGGTGGCCGCGAAACGGGAGGCAGGCCGGCTTGTGGAACCGCTCTCGCGCCTCTACAAGGATGAGGTGAGGCAACTCGGCCGGGTGCTCGGTATCGCTCCCGACGTCGTGAATCGCCACCCATTCCCCGGCCCCGGACTTGCCGTTCGAATCCTGAGTGACGTGACTCGGGAGAAGTGCGAGATCCTGCGCGCCGCCGACGCCATCTACATTGACGAACTCAAGCGCCGCGGCCTCTACGATGAGATCTGGCAGGCATTCACCGTGCTGCTTCCGACACGGTCGGTAGGCGTTGCAGGTGACTCCCGCAAGTACGGGTATGTGGTTGCCCTCCGCGCCGTCGTGTCGGCGGACGGTATGACGGCCGACGTCTATCCGTTCCCGATCGACCATCTCCTGGAGATCTCCGCACTCATCACTAATCGCGTCCCGGACGTGGGGCGGGTGGTCTACGATGTTTCCAGCAAGCCGCCGGCGACCATTGAGTGGGAATAGTGTCGCGCCGAGCCGATCGGCTACGCCTTCAGTCTCTTGTCACACCGGTCGCAGAAAAAGAGTGACTTGGTGTCCTTCAGCTTGTCTTCCATGAAGAGCTTCGACTTGTCGCCGACCGCCGCCCATTCCTGGTCGGTTGCGCACTTCGTGCACACCAGTTCGTTCTTCTCGGTGATCACCGCAACAACTTCTTCTCTCTTGAGTTCCATCACTCCTCCCTTACTCCCCACAAGATCGCATCTTATCGGCGTCGTGCCAAGATAGGATGGCAGCACGCCCGTACATATTGTAGCGCGATTGATGCGAAATGCGCAGGGTTGGTTGTCCGATTGTACGCGAGCGTGTACGTTTTCCCGAAAGAGAGGAACACAACAGTGGATTTCCGCGAGAGTACGAAGATAATTCTGCGGCCGGATTCACCGAGTCACGTCGTTTCTACCTGATGAGAATCGATTTCAATGGCCCGCCGGCGCCTGCCCGGATCCCCGACGGACTCGTTCTGCGCCGGATGACCGAGGACGAGGAGTGGTCGGTTTTCGTGGCCATGCAAGAGGCTTTCGAAGATCATTTCGGCTACGTGAAGCCGGTTTCGCTTGAAACCGAATTCAGTCGATGGAAGCACCATTTCCTTGATGACCCCGACTACGATCCTGAGCTCCAGATCATCGCCGTTGATGCCCAGGGCCAGATAGCCGGCGCGAGCATGAATCGGCCCAAACAC
>DAOWMR010000512.1 GCA_030642995.1 Spirochaetales bacterium | reverse complement strand
TTCTCCGTCTCGGAACCGACCATCCGCAGCGATCTGAAGCGGCTTGAGGACGAAGGCCTGGTTGTTCGGGACCACGGCGGTGCGTACCTGCGCGGCGTGGATACGCTGGTGCGCTCCGGGCGCCTCCAGCACACTGAGAACCCCGACAAGAAACGCCTGATCGGAAAAAAAGCCGCAGAGTTCGTCAACGACAACGACACGCTCATCCTGGACTCTGGATCCACCGTCACGGAACTCGCAAAGAACCTGCTGGAGCAACGGAACCTCCATATCGTCACCAACGCACTCAACATCGCGCTGCTCGTTGGGTCCGAACCATCGTTCACCGTTCACGTGACTGGCGGAGAGTTCAAGGCGCCTACCCTCTCGCTGACAGGGGAGCAGGCGGCGACCGTTTTCGAACACGTGTCCGTTGACAAGCTCTTTCTGGCCACGGCGGGAATTTCGCCGGAGTCGGGCCTCACCTATCCCGGTTTCAGCGACCTTCCTGTCAAGCGGGCAATGATCCGCGCGGCCAAGACGGTATACCTGCTCGCGGACTCCACCAAGATCGGCAAGACCTCGTTCGCCGCCCTCGGGGGGCTATCGGACGTAAACGTTCTCATCACCGATGCCGGAATAGACCCGAAGAGCGTCCGAATGTTTGAGGACTTGGGGATTGAAGTGGTGGTTGCGGCGGGGTGATCGTGCGCTAATGCAGCACCAGTTTGTCCGGCCACGGTGACTCGGTGGAGAGTCGCCAGACCTTGTCGATGTACTGGTTGGTGTACTGCTGCTCAACCAGGTGGAAGAAGTACGCTCCCTTCTTCGTGATGGCGTACGAATTGTTGCGACGTTCGAGGATGCCCAATCGACCTGCAATTCTGGGTTCCATTCCGAACGCATCTTCAATTGCGCCGCCGAATAGTTCCGTGAACACTTCCCTGTCCATTCTGAGATTGTACGAGTTCCAGAACATCCAGAAGAGCGCTCGTTCGCGCTCCGTGAGGTGAACCGAAAGCGCGGTGGGTGATCCGCCACTGTTGAGGACTTGAATGTACTCGGGAACCGAGAAGACATTGACGGAGAAACTCGACCGTAGCAGCGACGCTGCACTCGGGCCGAATCCCAGGTAGCTGTCGCGAGTGACCGACGAGTATCGGCCGGTGCCCTTTCGGGCGAAGGTCCACACGGATGTTCGCTCAAAACCGACTTCCCGACTCACCCGGAGGACGGCATCGAGCAACTCGTGCTTCTCCCGGCGACCGAGCGGCGGTCGCGCGTTGTCGGCATAGGTGAAGTCAATGAAGGGATAGGTGGATATCTGCGTTGCTCCGCGAGCGGCGGCGATACGGAAGTCCTCCTGAATGTCTCGCGTGGTCTGCCCCGGGAGCCCAAAGATGAGGTCCACGTCAACAACGGTGAATCCGCCGTCCCGCATCATCGTGATCCGTTCGGAGAGGTCGACCGGCCGGCGACCGAGAGACTCCAGACAGTGGTTCTGAAACGACTGGATCCCGATACTCACCATGTCAAAGCCCGCAGTGCTCAGCTCAGCAGCCGTGTTGGGCCGGATGTCGTCGGGATGGAGCTCGATGCCACACGGTCCACGAACATCAAACGCGCCGTCAATCGCAATCCGGATTGCGGGGAGGTATTCTGTCAGCAGGGCGGGCGTTCCGCCCCCGAAGTAGACGCTCAAGACGGATCGACGCCCATGGCCACCGCCTGCGGCCTCGATCTCCTGAACCACCGCCCCGGCAAATGAGCGGGCGAGTTCGGAATCGTACGGCATTTTGAAATACGGACAGAACGCGCACATCGTCGTGCAGAACGGAACATGCACGTAGAGACCCAGGTTGTGCGCATCGTCGGCGGGTTCGCGGGGATGTCCCGATGTGAAAACAAAGGGCTTGATTGATCGTTTAAGCACGGCGGAGAGGAGCCGTGCCTTCATGCCCGTCTCCTTGACAGCG
>DAOWMR010000096.1 GCA_030642995.1 Spirochaetales bacterium | reverse complement strand
GTCGATCGGATCCGCTCCGCGGCAGACGCGGGCGCGGCAGTTATCCTCATCTCTACCGACATGGACGAGGTGCTGGATTTCGCAGACTCGGTTGGCGCATTCTATGGAGGCCGATTGAGCGAGGTCGTACCCGTCGCCGCAACTCATCGCGCGGCGCTCGGGCGACTCGTGTTCGGCTCGTCGCAAACCACGGAGCAGAGTCGTGCATAGGAATGCGCGTAGTGACGCGCGAGGCAGCGCCCTGCAGGGACGAGTGTGGGCCGGTGTCGTTGCCATCGGCATTGCCCTCGCGGTGACCATCGTTCTGCTCATTGTCGGAAGCGCCACGCCGGGGACCGCGTTGCGCGCCTTCTTCATCACGCCAATCACCAATCGATACTACGTGGGCAACATGCTCAACAGCATGAGCAGCCTCCTGATTGCGGGGCTCGGGATTGTCGTCGCCTTTCGGGCGGGTCTCTACAACCTGGGGGGCGAAGGTCAGATCTATGTGTCTGCGCTCGTCGGGACCGTGGCGGGCCTGGGAGCGGCAGGCGCGCCCGGCCCACTCGGAGCACTCATCGTCATTGTCGCTGCGATCGCCACCGGAGCCGTCCTGGCGGGAATCTCGGGAGCACTGCGGCATTACTTCCGTTCACCGGAACTGATAACCTCGTTCCTCCTCTCGGCCGCCCTGATCCCCGTCGCGGACTACCTGATCACCGGCCCCTTCAACGATCCCGAACGAAATCTTCTCGCAACTCGAACACTGCCCGAGAGTTTCTGGTTGCCCCGGCTTCTCGGTCCTTCGGAATTGAACCTTGCTCTCATCGTCGCGCTCGTGCTGGCCGTAGTCGTCTACCTCCTGCTCTTCAGAACCGTTTTTGGATACGAACTCCGCCTCTTTGGGTTGAACAATGAGTTTGCTCGATACTCCGGCATCAATGCCGGTGCGCATACCGTTGGTGCGCTTGCGCTCTCCGGCGGGCTTCACGGCCTGACCGGCGGACTCATGGTCCTCGGCACCTATCACGCAGCAATAAGCGGGTTTACCGGAGGGCTTGGCTGGAATGCCATCGCCGTTGCACTCATAGCCCGGCTCCATCCACTTGCGGCAATTGCTTCGGCGCTCGTCTTCAGCTACCTGGAGGCGGGTGCGAAGGCGTCGGTTCTGCACACTGAGTTCACCTTTGAGCTCGGGACGATTATCCAGGCCATCATCTTTTTCTTCGTGACGGCTACGATCGTCATCGGACGGCGAGGACGGGAGCGATGATCGGAAACGCGCTACAACTCGCGATCCCTCTCATTCTTGCCGGACTCGGAGGGTTGCTGACTGAACGTGCCGGGGTCCTGAACATCGGCCTGGAAGGAATGATTCTCGTCGGAGCGTTCGGTGGGATCGTGGGTGCAAATGCGACCGGCTCCCTCCTCGTGGGATTCCTTGTTGGCGCCGGATTCGGCCTGACCCTCGGCGCGATCTTCAGCCTCGCCTGCATCGAATTGCGGGCAAACATCTTCATCGCCGGCCTCGCGACGAATCTGCTCGCCGTCGGCGCAGTGCCATACTTGTCCGAACTCGTGTACGGCACCAAGGGTGTCGTCAGGTTGAACGACGCACGCCAATTGCCGGAGCTGCTGGGAATCGATGTGACCCTCTATGTCGCGCTACTCGCCGCCGTCATCGTCTGGGCGCTCATCTACCACACACCGTTCGGGCTGCGGCTTCGAGCCGCCGGCGACAATCCGCCCGCGCTCGAAGCCCGCGGGGTATCTCCGGCTCGCTATAGGCGAGCCGCGATGCTCCTCTCAGGCCTGCTCGCGGGAACAGCCGGCGCGGAAATTGCCATCCAGCTGGGCGTCTACCTGCCGAACGTCAGCGCAGGGCGGGGGTGGATCGCGCTGGTTGCGGTGTTCCTCGGGTACCGGCACCCGGTCGGAGTCGTGATCGCCGCGGTTGTGTTCGCGCTCTTCGAAGTGCTCGCCGGGTCGGCCCAGGGATTTCTGGACATCCCAGGGACGGTCCTCCTCGGCTTCCCCTATCTCGTCACGGTGATCGCGATGGTTGTCTACTCGGCACTCCGTCGGCGGCACGTGTAGCGTTCCGGTGGATGCGTTGGTTCGATTCGGATTCTCTCACAGAGACACGGAGATCCAATCAGAGTTCTCCATGGATGATTCGTGTAATTCCATCTTTCATCAGGGCTTCGCCAGTATTCAGGAGATTCCCCAGCTTCATTCCCGTCGGTCGGAGGTAGGTCAGTGGTTGCTTCTTATGGGCTGGATGGACCTTCTGCACGGACTTCAAGCCAAAACTCACGGTCCCTATTCCGTTTGCCTGCATCTCCGTGCCTCCGTGAGATCTCCTTCTTTGATCCAACAAACCGTCACGGACCAAGAATCAGCCGTCGGTCTGTTCCAGTAAGTAGAGCGAGATCGGCCGCCCAACGAGCGCGGCGACGGCATCGGATACACGCTTGAGTTCTTCATCGCGCTGCTCGCGTCTCTGTGCAAGCTCACCACGCACCGGTTCCAAATCCAGGTTGCCCGGAGTGCCGGTGGAGGTACGCCGCTTGATGACCTCGGCCGGGTCCACCGGTTTCTCTGCCAGGCTTTTCAGCTCCCCGGCCACCTCGCGGTAGGCGTCCCGGAAACTCGTGCCCGCCTGCACCCGTTTGAACACCTCGTCGGTGGCCAAAAGGTCGGCTGAGAACAAACCCGAGAGCCGCTCACGGTTGACGGATACCGTACCGGCGGTCCGCGTCACCACGCCGAGCATCTCCAGAGTCATGTCCAGGGCACGCATCATCGGTTCCTTCGTTTCCTGCACATCACGGTTGTACCCGGACGGCAGCCCACGGACCACGTTCTTGGTCCATGCTGAGAGTGCCGAGAGAACCCCGGACTTCGCGCGCACCAGTTCCATGCCGTCCGGATTCCGTTTCTGCGGCATGATTGATGAACCGGAGCAAAGCTCCTGTGGCAGAGTGAAGTACCCGAACTCCGGCAGTGAGAACAGAATCATGTCCTCGGCGAATCGACCGAGCGTGAGTCCAACCTGATCCAGTGCGTCGATGAGTGCGGCCTCGCTCTTCCCGCGCGAAGTGTTGACGGCAATCACATTGTGGTGAACCGATTTGAATCCGAGGAGATCGGAGACGAGCTCGCGGTCCAAGGGCAGCGGAACCCCGTATCCGGCCGCCGCACCGAGGGGCGAGCGGTTCAAGAGCTCATAGGTTGCGCCGAGCAGGAGATCATCGTCGAGCAACAGCTCGGCATACGAACCCGCCCACAGTCCCACGGAGGACGGCATGGCTGGTTGCAGGTGGGTCCGGCCGGGCATCGGCGTCTCAGATTCACGCTCAGCGAGATCCAAGAGGATCTCGACGGTCTCGTACAAGACGCCACGAACTTGCAGGATCGCCTCGCGGGCATAGAGACGCGTTGAAGCCAGGACCTGATCGTTTCGCGACCGCCCCGTGTGAATCTTCTTCCCGAGTTCACCGAGCTCTTCGGTGAGGCGAGCTTCAATTGCAGTGTGCCCATCCTCGTCGCTGCGGGGAATATCAAATGAGCCCGCTTCGCCCTCGGCGGCGATCTCCATCAGTGCCGTGGTCAGCCGGTCGGCCTCGTCCCCGGTGAGGATGCCTATCTTCGCAAGCATGCGCGCGTGGGCGATGCCGGCCACTGCGTCCGCCGCAATCAGGCGGCGGTCAAGCAGATAATCACGACCCACCGTGAACCGTTCGATCACGGAGTCCAGTTCGTATCCCTTGTCCCACAGTTTTCCCATCTCTCACCTCGCCGCCCAGCATAGCCGCCGGGGAGGGACGCGACAACCATAGCCCACCGCGCTACTGTGGGCCGCCGTCAAACACCAACTCGCCACCGGACACGCTGACGGTGATCGTGTCGCCGTCGGAGAAGGTTCCCGCGAGGAGATCCTTGGCGAGCGGATTCTGCAGCTTGTTCTGGATCGCACGTTTGAGCGGACGGGCGCCGAATGCCGGATCAAACCCGATGTCCGCAAGGCGCCTTTTGGCCTTGTCATCAACCTGAAGAGTGAGCTTGTGCTCGTCCAGCCTCGTTTGAGTTTTTGCAAGCTCCAGGTCCACGATCTTGAGGATCTGGTCTTTGTCCAGGCGATGGAAGGTGATGATTTCGTCCAATCGATTCAGGAACTCCGGCTTGAACTTGGCGTGAACGAGCTCGTCCAGTTGCGGCGCGATCGACTCCAGGTCTTTCGCCTGCAGAATCATATCGCTCCCGATATTGCTCGTCATAATGATGAGGGTGTTGCGGAAGTCGACGGTCCTGCCCTGCCCGTCCGTCAATCGACCTTCATCCAACAACTGCAGGAGCACGTTGAATACATCGGGGTGGGCCTTCTCAATCTCGTCGAAGAGCACCACGGAATAGGGTCGTCGGCGAACCACCTCGGTGAGCTGGCCGCCCTGATCGTACCCGACATAGCCCGGAGGGGCCCCGATGAGTCGGCTCACACTGTGCTTCTCCATATACTCGCTCATATCAATGCGGGTCAGGGCGCGCTCATCGCTGAAGAGAAACTCGGCCAGGGTCTTCGCAAGCTCGGTCTTGCCGACGCCGGTCGGGCCGATAAACATGAAGGTTCCCGCAGGTCGATTTGTGTCCGCAAGTCCACTCTTGTTCCGCCGGATGGCATCGCTCACCGCCTGTATCGCCCAGTCCTGGCCAATCACGCGCCGGCCGAGAATGGATTCCAGCTGCAGAAGCTTTTCCATCTCACTGGTGAGCATCTTGGCAACGGGGATTCCGGTCCAGGTGGAAACCACCCTGGCGATGTCCTCCTCGCCCACCTCCTCGCGCAGCAGCTGATTGTCACCCTGCATGGCAACCAGTTCTTCATCCAACTCGGTGAGTCGGGCCTCAAGCTGCGGGATTTGACCGTGCTTGATCTCGGCAGCGGCGGAGAGATCACCGTCACGCTCGTGCTGCACCTCCTCGATGGCGAGCTGTTCAATCTGCTGTTTCAGGGCGCGGATCTGCTCAATCACGGTCTTCTCGTTCTGCCACTGGAGCTGCATGGCATCGCGTTCGCCCTTCAGCTCCGCGAGCTCCTTCTCCAGCTTCTCAAGTCGATCCATGCTTGCCGGGTCGGTCTCCTGGGAGAGCGCCTGCTTCTCAATGTCCAGTTGCAGGATCCGACGTTGGAGTTGATCGAGTTCGGTCGGCTGGCTCTCAATCTCCATCTTGAGTCGGCTTGCCGCCTCATCCATCAAATCGATTGCTTTGTCCGGCAGGAACCGGCTTGTGATATATCGATCACTGAGTGTGGCGGCGGCAATCAGCGCCTCGTCCTTGATCCGCACCCCGTGGTGCACCTCGTAGCGCTCCTTGAGGCCTCGCAGAATGGCAATGGAATTCTCAACCGAAGGTTCGGCGGTGAACACCGGCTGGAACCGCCGCTCGAGGGCTGCGTCCTTCTCAATGTGATTACGGTACTCGTCCAGTGTTGTCGCACCAATTGCCCGGAGCTCCCCGCGCGCGAGCGCAGGCTTGAGCAGATTGCTCGCGTCCATGGCTCCCTCGGCGCTGCCCGCGCCGACGAGGGTGTGTAACTCATCAATGAAGAGGATGATCGCGCCATCGCTCCCGGCTATCTCGTGAATCACGGCCTTCACCCGCTCCTCAAACTCGCCGCGAAACTTCGTTCCAGCAAGGAGTGCCCCCAGATCAAGGGCAAGGATCCGCTTGTTTTTCAGGCTGTCGGGCACGTCTCTCGAGACAATCCGTCGCGCGAGGCCCTCGACAATAGCAGTCTTGCCGACTCCCGGTTCGCCGATGAGTACCGGATTGTTCTTGGTTCGTCGGCTCAGTACCTGCATCACCCGCCTGATCTCCTCATCTCGGCCGATCACCGGATCAAGCTTCTCCTTGCGGGCAAGGACAGTGAGGTCGCGGCAGTACTTCTCAAGCACGCGGTACCTGTTCTCAGGGTTCTGATCGGTCACCCGCTGATTGCCGCGTATGGTTTTCAGCGCCTCCAGCACATCGTCCCGCTTCAGTCCCATCTCCTTCAGGAGTCCTTCAACGCCCGATCCCTTCGCAAACATCGCCAACAGGAAATGCTCAGTGCTGACATACTCGTCCTGAAGCTTCGCCGCCTCGTCCTCGGCGGTCACGTAGAGGCGGGAGGCCTGTGGTGAAAGCTGCGCCTGGGCCGCGGTCCCCTCCACGCGGGGCTTCTGATCGATGATCGACTTGAGTCGGCCGCTGAGATCCTCCGGCCGCACGCCGACCCGGTTCAGAAGGGGCGGGATGACCCCGTCCTCCTGTTCGATCAACGCCAACAGCAGATGCTCCACATCAAGGGTTGGATTGTTCAATCTATGGACGAGTGAGGCAGCTTCCTGCAGCGCACCCTCCGCCTTGACCGTCATCTTGTCGTAGTTCATGTGTCCTGAGCTCCTCGGTTTGATTTGTGCTCAACTCAAAGATACGGGCTCACCGGGCGTCGCATCAATGGGATTGATCCTTGTGCCCCTGCGTGCATAGACTCTCTATCACCATGAGTAACCAACCTGAACTGGCCAACCGAGTCATGATCCTCAACGGTTTCACCGATGCGGAGATCGTGAGCGTCATGCGGGTAGTGAAATCCATCTATAGCAATGTGTCGCCTGAACAGGCTCTCGCGAATATTGCGGCCGCACGGAAGATCCCTGAAACCAAGACCGTTGACGCGGGCGACCTGATCTTCGCGAAGACGACGAAGAATTCACTCCAGACGAAGCTTGCCGACCTCATCGTGGACATGAGCGGGGACCACGAATACCTCCGCAAGAACCCACCGGCAGCGCCAAAAGAGCCAACGGCCGAGGGGCCGGCGAAGCGATGAAACCACGCGCGGCATTGAACCAGCTTGAACCCTACGTCCCCGGAAAGGCAATATCAGGCGGCATCAAACTCTCGTCCAATGAGAACCCCCTCGGATCTTCCCCGCGCGCGCTCGCGGCAATCCGCGAGGCTATTGGCGCCGGGACCGCAGACCTGAATCGTTACCCTGACCCTGCGATACACCGGCTCAAGGAGAAGCTTGCGCGGTTCTGGAACACCGACTCAGAAATGCTCATTGTCGGCAATGGGAGTGATGAGACCCTGGTGATGATCGCCGGCGCCTTCATGGAACCGGGGCTCAACGCGGTGACCGCCCGGCACACCTTCAGCCAGTACACCTTCGCAACAACCATCTTCGGCGGCCGGATGCGCTATGCCGACATGCCCGAAGGTGCATTTGACCTCCCCGCAATCCGGGACCTGATCGACCAGGATACTCGACTCGTCTTTCTCTGCAATCCAAACAACCCGACGGCCACCGCGTTCACTCACGATGCTCTTGTGACCTTCCTTCGCGAGGTCCCGGACCACGTGGTCGTCGTCATTGATGAGGCATACGGCGAGTTTGCCGACTCGCCCGACTACCCACGGACCATTGAACTCATCGCCCGGCACTCCAATCTGATCCGGCTCCGTACATTCAGCAAGATTTACGGACTGGCCGGATTGCGGATTGGCTACGGGACCGCACAGAAGGAACTCATTGGACTCATCTCAAAGCTGCGACAACCGTTCAACGTGGGCACCGTCGCACAGGAAGCTGCGGCGGCCGCGTTGGATGACCGCGAATTCGTCGAAAGTTCGATATTGAACAACGTGGCCGGGCGCGACCGGATCTGCGCCGCGCTCGATCACCTCGGCATCGACTATTACCCGTCCTCCGCAAATTTCGTCTGTACTCACTTCCCGGCTCAGACCCACATCGGACTGCGAGCGGACAAGGTCGTGCAGCAACTGGCCAATCGCCACATCGCTGTGCGACCGCTCGGTTCGTTCGGCTTGCCGGACTATGTTCGGATCAGCGTGGGAACACCTGAAGAGGTTACCGCAGTGTGCGAAGCCCTCGCCGAGGCTGTGGATACCGATCCCGGACGGCACCGGTAGTGCTTCTTCTGAACATCGCCCTTGCAATCGGACCCGCAATCCTCCTCCTTCTGTGGGCATATCGTCGAGACACGGCTCGGCCGGAGCCGCGCCGGCTCGTCCTCGGCGCTTTTGGTCTGGGTATCGTTGCGGTGGCGGTCGCAATCGTCGTCGGACTGGCGCTGGAACCACTCGAACAGCTGTTTACCGGCATCCAGCGCATTGTCTATCGGGCCTATTTCGTTGCGGGATTCCTGGAAGAGACGGCCAAGCTTGCAGTGGTCCTCTTCTTTGTGACACGGCACAAGGAGTTTGACGAGGTTGCCGACGGAATGGTGTACACCATGGCCGCAAGCCTCGGCTTTGCCGTCGTCGAGAACGCGATGTACATCGGCGAACCTTCCGTCGTGTTGCTCATCCGCGGCATCACCGCCGTCCCCGCTCACGCGGCCGCCGGCGGATTCATGGGCTATTTCATCGGATTGAGTCGCATTGAAGGCCGAGGAAGTTCACTTACGGGGCTTCTGGCCGCGGTTGCGCTGCATGGCACCTACGACTTCTTCCTCTTCATGGGCGGCCGAATGAGCTTCGCAGTGATTCCGCTTCTGATCATCGGCCTTGTACTGGTCGTCTACATGTTCAGCATCGCGGTCAAGCGTGATCAGGACGCAGGTCGGGTACCGCGCGGCCCCAAAATCCATCCCAAAATTTGACTCCCGCACGGCCAATTGACTATACTATCAGTCTATCGTCGCAGGGTAGAGCAGTTGGCAGCTCGTCGGGCTCATAACCCGGAGGTCGCAGGTTCGAGTCCTGTCCCTGCTATCAAGACCCCGATGTTCCATTCTCGGAGCATCGGGGTTTTT
>DAOWMR010000239.1 GCA_030642995.1 Spirochaetales bacterium | reverse complement strand
GCTGGTATGTTGCAACCTACCGGAGCGGATTCCTTGGCGCGGCCTATTCGGTTGAGTTTGCCAACTCCATCACGGCGCCGTCGCGTTGTATCACTTCGTGGAGATGTTGAAAACCCGCCACCCGGAAGGACACGTCACCTTTATGCTTCCTGCCAATGCAAGCCACCATCCCGTTCCAGCGGTGCGGGACGCATTGAGCATGCAACACACACAATAGAGAAGAGAAAGAAGACGGGCTCTTCCCCGGTCCCGGCGTCCGTGCCGGGATCGGACGCGTCTTGCTCCCTGACCGAAGCACGACGCTGAGGGCAGGTGCTGAGAAGACCCGCCGCCGCCCCAGCGGATCGATGCAACGCCAGCCGGAGTTCAATACCGACAGCGCCACCGATCCCGACCGCCAGACCAATTGACGCAACCACCGACCGAAGATCGACGCATCTACTGCCTGCTGATCCGGAGGCCCGCTCCGACCCGACGGGCTTGATGCACCGAGGACCGATCCGTTTACGGCCCGCCGATCCGAAGACTCGGCTCCGCCCCCAACTCGGGCCGCCAGACCGATTGACGCAACCGCCAACCGAAGGCCGATCCGTCTG
The DNA here is from genome assembly GCA_030642995.1 of Spirochaetales bacterium. Classification (GTDB taxonomy): domain Bacteria; phylum Spirochaetota; class Spirochaetia; order DSM-27196; family SLST01; genus JAHOYX01. The sequence goes on along the minus strand of DAOWMR010000239.1, from coordinate 4,564 downwards.
CGGCATGCTGATCCGAAAAGCCCGCCCCCGGCAACGCCGACCGATTCACCGCGCTCACGACGATCCAGACTGACAGCCGATCCCACTGCCGTCCATCAAACCGATCTGCAAGCCGAAACCCGCCATCCTTCACCGCCCGCCTCTTCCCCAATCCGAGCACTACCGCCGATTCCCCCGTCCTCCGATCTTGAACAACGACAAATTCCTCCAACCCCGAAAACAGCACTACCGCGAATTCCTGCATCCTCCAGATGAGCACTACCGCGATTCCAAGTACCCCCAGCGCCAAGTGGGGAACTATACGGAAGAGCGTGGCGGAGTTCCCCGGGGGGCGGTGGATGCGGAGCCAATAGTCGCAACCCGGGGCGGTTGTCGGTGTACGGAGCGAGATTCTGATCGGACACGATGGCGATACCTGTTTACCGAATGAGCTGCCTGCACCGGTTGTCGGCGGCGCGTGGCGCGGCGCGCCGCCGACGGGCAGGAGCCAGGAGGGGAAGATCTCCGGTGGGTACTGACAGAATAGACAATAGCCTCGCGCCCAGCAGGACTCGAATCTGTGACCTATGGCTTAGAAGGCCGGGGGATGGGGCGGGTTTGCTGATTGATGTGTCATTCACGGGTCAGCATACTCTGTTCGTGCCCACAGAAGACAATTCCAACTGGTTTGAGTTGCTCATCTCCCTGCATTCGCTCCCGGTGATCCAGCGGGAGAAGTTCGATGATTACGACATCCCGTATGTGCGCAAGCTTTCTGGACCGGTGAAGGTTCGGTTCGAGGAGTCGGAGGAAGAGATTGAGATCGGGTAGATTGAACTTTGGTACATGGACGGGTCGCGGGCTGCGGATGACGGACTGGACATCGTAGACGTGTGTGACTTGCTGGGTCAGGCCGAGTACCAGTAAGCGTCGGCGGTTTTCACTGACGGCACCGTAGATCTGTCCATCGCCGACGGGACGTTCTCGAACGACGTGTGGGCCTGTCCCGAATTGGTGGACACAAAGTTAAGCACCATAGTAGAAGGGGTGACCTTACCCCGGGGGCGCAACCAACTGCACACCATCTTCGAACGCCACTTTGGTGAGTTCTGCAGGGTCAACGACGAGAGGTGCGCAACCACGTACGGCATCTTCCGCCTGGAACGGATCCAGGAGATCCGGGAGCGACTTCTGACCTGCGGCGACAAACGGATAGGCGTGGCCCGGATTCAGAACAGGAACGCCGCGTGCGGCCATTGTTGGACAGAACCTTCCGCCGCCAACGATCACTGCCTGAGCTGGGATAGGTTTGTTCCTCCTGCTCTCCGCAACAGTCAAGGTCCGCCCAAATCAAGCTTGAGATGCGCTCGTTGGGCAATCCGGCCTCCCGCAGCGAATCTGTGCCGCGAATAGGCCGGCACCGCCACCCGCGACGGGTTCCGGTCATCCGGCTACGGACAGATCTGTCGCCACTCCATCAAGAAACGCGCGATGCTCTTTCATTGCACAGCAGTAGGGGTCTGGGGCGTTGATGTCTCCGTGGAAGGAGAGCGCCCGGGCGCGACAGCCTCCACCGGTAGTCTCCAGCCACTCACAGGCCGCACAGGTGGGATTAGGAACAAAGCAACTCCCGGTGGCCTGATACTGTCCCCATAATTCCCGCAGTGAGGAGTCTCGGATGCTACCTCCAAGATGGGCACTCCCCAAGAACACGCACGTTGTCGCGCGACCGTCAGCGGTTATCCCGAACTTGTCGCAGACGGCCGGACAGCCGAACCCCTTCCACCCCTTGGATGTGAATTCGGAGATTCTGATTCGTCGATCCACCTTGAGCAGTGCTATGATGCGCCGCACATACGGGATCATGGCTGGCGGCAGCACGAGCTCGCTGTTTATAGCTGCCCTCCCTGCCGGCTTCATCGTACCTACCACGAGCGTCCGCACCTCAATGCGATCAAGCAGGGCTGGCAGAGAAGATAGTTCGTGCAGATTCTTCCGGTGAACGGTGAAGTGGGCGGACCTGTTCCCAAGCCCGCCATCCTTCAGAAGGTGAAACACCTCCATGACTCGCCCAAATGCCCCGGAACCCCGAAGATAGTCGTGGGTCTCTGCGGTAGCGCCGTCCAGGCTTATCTTGATGCTGATCCCACGCTCTCGAAAGAACCTGACCGAGTCAGCATCAATCAGCGTCCCGTTCGTCAGGACCGTCACCGAGTGGCCACACTCCACGGCCGCGTCAAGAATGGCATGCACGCCCGGCCTGATCAGCGGCTCACCCCCGGAAAAAACCACCCGCTCAATCCCCATGTCACGCGCCTGGACCAGGAGGTCACGCAACTCCTCGTCAGTCAGGAGGTTGGGAAGCTCATCGCCCGCATTTACGCTGCAATGCAGGCACCGCATGTTGCACCGGTTTGTCAGATCCAGGTAGAGCCGATTGGGTACGCGTGACATTACATGCACCCCGGCGTCGGATGGATTGCCCTCGCCTCATCCATCATGGTCAGAATAGCGGCCCCGTGACGATCACCCTGCAGGGCAGACGGCTCGAGCGACCGCTCGGCTGACCAGTCAGGCGATTCGGTTGTGATCGCCTGTCCCGACTGCGGGACGTCATCGGCCACCGGCGCCTCGTCAATCTGCGCGAGCAGATGACCAAACGACGCACCGTTCTCAAAGACGCCGGCCGCCCACTGCTCGAGCGATTGCACCGCACCCACGTCAATGCCCGTTCGGAGTGTGTACGTGCGCTGGTATTGGCCAAAGTGGTGTCCGCGACTGTCGCTGACGGGAGTCTGCTCCACGTCAAGCAGGCCTCCGAGCATCATATTGCAGAAGAGTACTTCGGCAAGGAGGCTCCGGCCACCGGCCCGCAAGGCAAATGAGTATGGATCCGGCTGCCGGAGTGCCAGAGCGCGCTCCAGATCGGTGAGACTTTCGGATGCGTGTGTGTCGAACCCCGAAATGGCAATCCACAGGCGAATACTGCACGACTCCGGCGGCCCGACCTTCCCAAACCGGTGAGCTCGCCACCCGGTGAAGTTTCGAACTTGTTCCGACAGGCGATCGGGCAGAGACGCCAGAGGCAGGGCCAGCACGTGCCGGCACGCAATCCATCCGGGGCGGCTGACCGCCTCGTACTCAAACCTCCGAGGCCTGTGAGATTCAGACGCAACCCGAACCCGGATCAGAGACTCACCAGGCGACTTAGGCTCCGTCTGTACCTCAAGGTGAAGACACGCCCACGTGGACCAGTTCTGGTTTGGCCTGGAGGGCTTGCCCGAGGCATTCGGGACAAAGAGCGAGTGCTCCCGGATCATCTCCACGCCGTCTTTCTCAAAGGGCGTCAGCACGGAAAACAGCGGAAACCCCTTCTCATCGCGACAGACCAGCATCCCGCGGTCCAGCACGTCGCGCAGCTTTTCCAGTGCCTGTTCCGCCTCCGTCTCAGTTTGATCGCAATGGACAATGATGTCTTTCATTGCCTCCTCCTCTGTATAGGTTCCTGCGTGATGTTACCAGCGTAGCCCCGGCCTGCTTGAGGTTCTGTTCCCCAGGGAACTAACGGCGCCCGGATTTAGGTCCGGAAAACGGCTCCCTGAGCCAGATGGCGCCGCGCCCGCATTCAAGGACTCCCCTTTCCTGCAGCGAGTGGAGGGCCAGCGTGACCTTGGGGCGTGTTGCGCCCACCATGTCGGCCAGTCGTTCATGTGTGATCCTGATCTTATCCGGAGCGGACACCAACCGCGACAGAGTGTGCCAGACTCGTTCCTCAACAGGAATGTAACGAGCGTCTTCCAGTTCATCCGTGATGCTGCCCAGGAGTACTCCCAGCTGAGCAAGCGCGGCAATGGCCGCCTCCGGCACCTGGCGGAAGAATCTCCGGAGCTCGGCTCCGGAGAACTCTGCAATGGACCCGCTCTCCGACACCACAATGTCAGCAGTGTGTGCCGCGCCCCCCACCACCGAAAGACCAACCAGGGTAGGCGCCGACAAAACACGGAGAATGGTTCGCCTGCCGTCCTCCCGCGTTCTGCACACCTCAACCTGCCCGGCAAGCAGTAAGAACGCCGAATCCGGCGCCTCACCCTCGGAGCACAGCTTCTGTCCGTTCCTGGTCTTCCGGCGGCGACCAAGCGCGGCGAGGGCGTCAACGTGGGCCTGCCGCAGAAATGAGAAGATGGGGTTTTGACTGACACGCAGAGCAATGAGGGGATCAACTGCAGGGCTGCGCCCTGTGGAGTCCGAAGGGGTACTCACAGCAACAGTCTACACCAAGACAACGATCTGAACCGTCGCCGGCCCTCAGCCCCGGCTCGAATACCAGCGGGCGGAACACTCGACTTCGTCGGAGCCGGCTTCAGCCACATGTGCCTCGACCTCTTGCATCTTCCACGGAAAAATCTCTTTGCGACCGAAGTCCAATGATTGCTGCATGCGGGTGCGTTCACTTCCGTGGACGCACCTACCCCTTCTACTATGGTGCTTAACTTTGTGTCCACCAATTCGGGACAGGCCCACACGTCGTTCGAGAACGTCCCGTCGGCGATGGACAGATCTACGGTGCCGTCAGTGAAAACCGCCG
>DAOWMR010000369.1 GCA_030642995.1 Spirochaetales bacterium | reverse complement strand
GATGGCAGGGATCAAAATCGATATCTCCGGAGGCGGCGAGCTTCTCCGCCTCTTCCGGACCGGCCGCCAATCCCTCGTAGATCAGCGCACCCATCACGGCCCCCCGCTGGGGTCCGCACATCTTCTCCCAGGTGACCGGCGGGCCGGCGTGGAGGATGAGGTTCTTTTTCATACCGGGAACCACATCCTGTGCTATGCCCAGATCCACCCAGTGTGGCTCTGCCTCAAGCAGTTTCTTCAAGGCACGTTCGTTTGCCTGGTTCGTGTCGATGTCAGCCAATGGAATCCCTCCGGACGAGCCGCAATGTGTGCGGGGGTTCTTCCATACTAACCGCAATCATCGATTTGTCAAATGAAATCTCAAATTCCTTTCCAAATTGCAGTTGCGAAGTTCTGCAGTGGCGGACTATCATGCATCGGGAGCTGCTTATGACAATCGACGCGGAGTTCAAGAAGCGGGTGAGACAGTACCAACAGGAATCCAGTTCCAGCACACATTCGGTTCACCTGAACCGGGTTGTGACGACGGCGATCAGCGGGTTCTACGGTCGGGCAAAAGCACGCCGGTTCGAGTTCTTTTCCGATGAACCGAGCGAAGGGGGCGGTGAGAATCAGGCGCCGCGGCCGCTGGAGTACTTCCTCGCAGGCTTTGCCTTCTGTCAGCAGGCCCAATACGTCAAGTATGCGGCGCTGCGCGATCTGGACATCTCGAGCCTCAAGATGGACGTGAAGGGCTATGTGGATCAGCGAGGCATCCTGGGAATGGACGACGTGGCGGCGGGTTTTCGGAATATCGACTACACGGTCACCATAGAAACGGCGGAATCACCGGAGACAATCACGGACCTGGTCACAACCGTTGAGGCCGTCTGTCCTGCGCACGCCGCCATAAAAGGCGGCACGCCGCTCAATAGAAAGCTGATCGTGAACGGCGCGGTGCTCTGACGGACTACTCGATCTTGTGCAGCTCATATCCTGAGTAGTAGATTCGCTCCTCTCCATCCACCACGGCGATCTGAATGGCCTCGCCCTGCATGCGGCCGTAGCCGGCGGTGATCGCCAGGTTGTCGTTCACTACATAGATCGGCAGGACAATGGTGCCACCGGGAATGAACGGTGAGGAGGCCTCGAGGCCGAAGAGCTGGGTCTTTTCGTCGTATATGACATTGGTATCTTCAATGAAGGCGATGTCGTTCGGATTGAGGATCTCATAGGCTCCGATTCGGGCCATCCACGACGGAGGAACGGGCCCCGGCTCGTAGCGGGTGACCAGCCCTAACTGAATGCCGCCCTCGTAAATGCCGATGTGGTATTCCCCGTCCAACTCGAGGACCCGGAAGCAGAGCGGGTAGAGCTGAACCAACGGAATGCCGAGCATCCGGATCTCAGGAGTCAAGTATCCGTCGCCGCGGTGCACCGCGGTCAGCGTTCCGGGAGCGAGGGCAAATCGGAGCCGACCGCCGCGTACGTCCGACTCGATGAGGCCAATCGGGCCGGCCCAGAGACCGCTCATGCTCTCGAGTACAGTCTCTTCAAGCGGTACCTCCGGGCGATCAGTCAAGCAAGTCTGCGCGTAGGATCACCCCCTCCCGGCCTCGATCAGGCGCGTGATCGATTCCGTTGCGACATCATCGGCAACGGAGGCTGCGGCATCCACATTGGTGACGGTCAGGACCGCCAGATCCTCGTCCGGGGCTGTGATCAAGACCGCGTGATAGGGCAAGATGCTATCACTGTGGCTCATGAGTCTGGCGTCGGGGATGGGGGTCGGATTGGTCAGCCAAAAGGCCAGGCCGATTGAAAAGCCGAAGTCAAGGGCGACCGAGACGTTCTGACGTCGACCCATTTCCATGAAAGTTGCACGATCCACAATCGTTACGTCCCCACCGGAAAGCCCGCCGCCCGGCAAGGTTCCTTCTTTCACGATCATCTGCATGAATGCGCCCATGTCCTGGAGGCTCGCATACATGCTGCCGGTCGGGATATCGCGGATGTGAGAAAGCGTGTTCGGGTCATTGTTCCCTGATGCATATCCAGTTGCTATCCAATCTGCGAACCTCTCTTCGGCGTAGAGACCGGAAGACTCCATCCCCAGAGGCCTGAGAATGTGAGTCTGAACATATTCGGAATAGGATGTGCCCGAAACCTCCTCAACGAGGATGCCGAGCAGTGAGAACGCCACGTTGCTGTACGAGAAGACGGTGTCGGGGACAGAGGTTGTGTACTCTCCGCGAAGCAGGGCCGGATAGTCGCGATATGCAGCCTCCGAATCGGGTCGTTCGTTTGCCGCTCCCGCCCATCCATTGAAGATGTCGCCGGGGAGACCGGCGTGATGAGTCAGCATGTCGCGGACCGTGATGGCTTGAGCAGGCGAGCGGGTCTGGATAGAGAATGCGGGAACGTAGATCGCGTATGGTTCATCCAGATCCACGAGACCGTCCTCGACCAGCTGCATCACCGCGAATGCCGTGAAGAGTTTGGTAATGCTGCCGATTCGAAATACCGTGTCGGCGGTGACGGGGCGGCCGGACGCCTCATCCGCGGAGCCGAATCCTTCTATCAGGACCACCTCGCCATCGGCGACAACGACGATGCCAAGTCCGCCGTCCTTGATCTTCCCGGCAGCGTCTTCCGCATAGCGGTGAATGTAGTCCAGTGCGGCCGGAATGCCCTCTTCCGATGACGGAACGTCCGGAGCGCCGGCGCATCCGGTGACGAGAAACAATGCAGCAGCCACGGCGATGACTGGCGAGGTACGAATCACGTATGCCTCCTCGGTAGGGTTCCAGTTCCATGCAACAGAACCGGCACGGTGTTGTGACACCTGAACTACTCTCCGGGCCCGCCCGACTGTTCCACGCGCACAATTATCCAGTATCTTCTCCAAAGGACAAACCCATCATGAAAATCATCTACCTGGTCCGACACGGCGAGAATCCGGCTAACATCACCAAAGAGTTTTCGCATCGACAAGTGGACTACTCACTGACTTCGAAGGGTGTTGAGCAGGCCCGTCAGACTGCGCAGTATTTCGCCGATCTCGTGAAATCGGGACAACCGATTGACCATGTTTTCGCCTCTCCTCTCAAACGTACGTACGAGACGGCACAGTTCATAGCCGATCAATTCGATCTCCCCGTGATCGTCGAGGAAGCCCTTCGCGAGGTGAACGTGGGCAATCTCGAGACTGAGGGCGACCTTCGCGAGAACTGGCGGCTGCACAACGAGATCATGGACGCGTGGCGAATGGATCGACCTGAGACGAAATTCCCGGGGGGCGAAGATCTGCACGGACTCCAGGGGCGCGTGCGGGATGCCATCCGGCGGATTCTCGCGCGTACCGAGAGGGCCTCGGTCGTGGTCAGCCACGGCGGGATCGTTGCCTATGGGGTGAGTGCCGTCGCCGATCCCCTTGGGGTCGACCTCGGCGTTGAGCATCCCAATTGCGCCATCTCCCGATTGGTCTTCACCGACGGGATTCCCGGCAGGGTTG
>DAOWMR010000084.1 GCA_030642995.1 Spirochaetales bacterium | reverse complement strand
CTCGCTCACGTCCCGGCCGCCTCGGCAATGAACCTGGGCCACCATCTTGGTGCCGGAAACGTCCACCTCAACGCCCATGATTCGGCCCAACTCAGAAGCTGTGTCCGGACCCCCGGGGGAACAGAGGGTGAGCGCCGCTTCCTCGCCGGCAATGGCCTCGGCATAGGAAGCGCAACCGGCATAACCGCAGGCACCGCAGTTGAGTCCCGGGAGTACAGCCTCGAGTTCCTCGAGACGCTCGTCTTTCTTGACCGAAAACGCCTTGGAGGCAAACCCAAGCCCAATTCCAAGCAGAGCGCCAAGAAGACCTACTACGAGAAATGCGAATAGAATGGTCATCTGTCTCCCCTATCCAATGAGGTTCCTCAACAGTGCCTTGTCAAAAGCCATAAAGGCCAAGGCCATCAGGCCTCCGGTGATGAAAGCAATTGGCGTTCCCCTCAATGGTCGTGGTACCCACTCGGCATCCAGCTTCTCCCGAAGGGTGGACATCAGGAGAATCGCCAGCAGGAACCCGAGCCCGGCGGCAAACCCGGCAATGAAGCTCTCCAGAGCGTTGTAGCCGGAGCGAACAGCAATAAGGGCAATCCCGAGCACCGCGCAATTGGTCGTAATCAGTGGCAGATAGATACCGAGAGCCTTGTACAGGGGCGGTGAGATCTTCTGGATGATCATCTCAACGAGCTGTACGAGGGCTGCAATCACAAGGATAAAAGTGATCGTTTGCAGAAAACCGAGATTGAGCGGAACCAGAAGCCAGTGATAGACGGCCCAGGTGGTGAGCGAGGCGATGGACATGACGAAGGTCACCGCAAACCCCATCCCGACGGCGGAATCCACGTTCTTTGACACGCCGATGAATGGGCAGAGTCCGAGAAACTGGGTCAGGATGAAGTTGTTGACGAATACGAAGGTGATGATGATTCCGATGTAGGTCATGCGGCTGCTCCACCGGCGCCGTCTTGTGCCGTTGAGCCGGGCTTGCCGGCCCGTCGCGTTCCCATCCAGTTGAACAGCGCCTGGAGATAGCCCATGACTAGCATCGCGCCGGTCGCAAGACCAATCACCCGCGCGGGGCTCTCTGAAAGACCCGGAATCTCTATCACCCCGTCAAAGGATCCGAATGCGAAGAGTGTGATTGTCCCGGCGCCGAAGACCTCGCGGATGAAGGCGATCAAGAGCAGCGCAAGCGTGAACCCAATGCCCATGCCCAGCGCGTCCAGCACGGAACTTCCCAGCGTGTTCTTGTTGGCAAAAGCCTCGGCCCGGCCGAGGATGATGCAATTCACGACAATCAGCTGAACGAATACGCCAAGGCTGCGCGAGAGGCTTGGAGCGTACGCTTGCATCACCAGATCCACAATCGTCACAAAGCTCGCAATGATGACGATGTAGGCAGGTATTCGAACCTTCTCGGGAATGAAGTCCTTTAGCAGTGAGACAAAAATATTGGATCCCAGCAGAACAAAAATAACCCCGGCACCCATGCCCAGCGCGTTCACAACCTGGGTGGATACTGCAAGGGCCGGGCAGAGACCGAGGGCGATAACGAATATCGGGTTCTCCTTAAAGAGGCCCTTCGTGAACTCGTGAATCACTGTGCCCCTCCTGTTGCCGGCCCTTCCAGTTCTCTCGCCAAACCGCTCCCGTCGGCCAGTGCGCGGGCCACGCCAATGAAGGTGATGGTGGCCCCGGTGATTGCATCAGCCTGACCCGCCGGCAAATCACTCTTGGAGGTAGGAATGGGAGCGTCAGCCCCGGATCCGATGAACATCTCCATGTACTCGGGGGCTTCGGCCTTCTTGCCGAGGCCCGGCGTCTCCTGATTCTCCATCATCTGCGCCGAAAACAGCTCACCGGTCGGGTAATACCCGGCGAGGAGTTGCATGTCTCCGCCATACCCGACTCCGACGAGTTGAAGAATAAATCCGACTGCCGCACCATCCGTTCCCGTGATCGGATAGGCGGTTTGCACGACGGTCGAGTCCGAGATCGTGCTCGCTTCGCCCACCTGAGCGCCGGGAACGCCGGACTGATCGGCGATAACCGCCAATCCCCGGGCAAGCGCCTTCGCCTGGTTCTCTACAATGACCGGTGCCGTCACGGCGTTGACCAAACCCAGGATAACCGCGGCCACCGTACAGATGAGCGCGAGTTTGCCGCCGATGACAACGAGACTGGGTATCTTCACGACTCCGCCTCCTGTGCCTTCTGGACTCCGAACCTGGCCGGCCGCGTAGCACGGTCAATGAGCGGTACAAAGATGTTCATCAGAATGATCGCCAGGCTTACTCCTTCTGGAAACGAGCCGTACGTACGTATCAAGAAGGTCAGGAAGCCCACACCGGCCCCGTAGATCAGCATTCCCTTGCGGGTTATTGGCGTAGTTGCCATGTCGGTGGCCATAAAGAAGACAGCCAACATGAATCCACCGGACAGCACATTGAAGAGCACATCACCGGTGAACGCGCCCCCTCCGTGAATCAGACCGCCGAATATCCAGGTCAGCAGGCCGAAACTCAGGAAGTAGGAGGCTGGGATCTCCCAGGTAATGATTTTCCTGGCAAAGAGGTAGACGCTGCCCAAGAGGAGGAGCAATGCCGAGATCTCGCCAATGGATCCCGGAATGTTCCCGATGAACGGGTCAACGTATCCGAAGGGCAACGAAATCCCCAACGGTTCAAGGATGACCGAATTGAGCCAGTCGGTGGCGATTGTGTCCAGGTTGGAATGAGGAAAGCTCACACGCTCGAGTAACGCGAGCGGTCCACCGGTGGCGCCCACCGACTCGGTCACACCGGTTTTTACGACACCAAGATAGGTAGCCGATGTGAAACCATCCAGCACCGGGAGTGTCCTGGGCATGGTCCATGTGGTCATGGGACCGGTCCAGGAGAAAAAGACGAAAACTCGGCCTGCAAGAGCCGGATTCATCCAGTTGCTTCCCAAACCCCCAAACGTCCACTTCACAACGAGGATCGCGAAGATGCTCGCGATGACTGGAATGTAGAAGGGAACCGCCGGTGGCATGTTCATTCCCACGAGCAGGCCGGTCAGCACGGCGCTGCCATCCGCGAGGGTGAACCGTTTCAGGAGAAGGCCGGCGAGGTACTCGGAAACTACCGCTGCTACGATCGAGGCAATCACAACCCAGAGGGCCCGCAGGCCAAAAACGTACACACCCCAGGCGGCTGCCGGTATCAGACACGCTGATACCGTCCACATGATTCTCGCGGTAGACAGGTGGTCGTGATACTGGGGCGAACTCGTTATCTGTATTTGCTCGTTCACACCGGCACCTTTGTCTTTCTAGCCATCAGCTTACCGATCCGGATGCCTTGGATGAGCGGTATTCGTGCGGGACAGATGTACCCGCAGGCCCCGCATTCGCGGCAATCCATGAGTCCGTCGGCGACAGCCTCGCTGTACTCAAAATGATCAATGAGCTTGAACAACCTGGTGGGCTCGAGCCCGATGGGGCAGGCATCCACACATCGTCCGCACTGAATGCAGGCCGTCCGGGGCGCGGCGCTAACCTCGCGCTCGGTCAGCGCGAGTATGCCACTCGTGCCTTTGGTCACTGGTATGTCCAGATCGTAAATTGTCTGACCCATCATTGGTCCGCCCGTGACGATCTTCGCCGGGACCGTTGAAAATCCTCCGCACTCGTTGATCAACTCTCCAATTGGTGTCCCAATTCGTACCTTGAGATTCGCAGGCTTCGCAATTGCGCCGCCGCTTACGGTGACAAGCCGATCTATGAGCGGCCTGTTCAGTACAACTGCTTCGTAGATTGCCTGCACCGTCCCCGCGTTGGACACAACGCACCCGATATCCAACGGAAGACCGCCCGAGGGCACCTCCCGGCCATTTATCGCTTTGATGAGCTGCTTCTCATCACCCTGCGGATACTTGATCTTCAGCGGCGCCACTCGATAGTTGACGCCGGCTTCATTCACCGCATTCTGAAGCGCGGCAATGGCATCCGGCTTATTGGTCTCAATGCCAATGAGGACGTGGTCCGGCTGCATGATCCGCTCAACAATTCGCAGGCCCTCGAGAAGCTCCGCCGGCCGTTCAACCATCAGTCGATGGTCGGCGGACAGATACGGCTCACACTCGGCGCCGTTCAGGATCAGATATTCGCAGTGCCGTCCCTTTGGCAGCGACAACTTGACGTGGGTCGGGAACGTCGCCCCGCCCATCCCGACGATGCCGTTGTCCCGGATGATGTCCAGAATCTCGGGCCCATCCATCCCGGACCAGTCGCGCTCCGACTGTTCCTTGCCAAGACGCTTGAACTCCCCTTCCAGCTCAATCACAACGGCATCAGTCCGTACACCGTTGGGGAGATAGATCGATTTGATCTCTTTGACGGTCCCGGGTACCGGTGAGTGGATGTTCGCGCTGACAAAACCCTTTGCCCGCCCAATCAGCATGCCCTCGCCAACCTCGTCACCCTTGGCGACGAGTGCTTCGGCAGGGGCTCCAATATGTTGCTGAAGCGGGACAATGCACCGCGATGGAATTATTGCGTTTGTGGACGGCCTGTTGCGGGTGGCGCCCTTCCTTTCCACAGGATGGATACCACCCAGAGGAAACGTCATTTTTCGTATCATGCTACCTGTTTACGCCTTCTCACAATCCCAATCACCTTTGATCGCCCACGGCCTATCCGGGGGAGTCGGCGTCCGGACAGCGTGGCCGGCAGAAGGGCGAGAAGAACGTACGCCGTATGTTTCAAGAGTTGAGAATAGCTGGAGTATAGACCGCGCTCTGGCGTCAGAACAACCCCCGACGCACGCCCGCGAGAAGCCAGCAGAGCCGCGATTCCGACCGGAGCGTTTGAAACGGCCTCCGCCAGCCATACGTCATCGAACACCAGCACGTCCTCTTCAAATCGATTGTAAGCGCCGGCAGCGGTCTCCCGGAAACGTGACAACGTCACGGCCTCACCCTCGTCAGGCGGCGCGTACCCACGCCCAAACGCCAGTGATTGCTGGTAGGCGCGATGGGCCAGGTAGTCGCTCAGATCAACGACTGCGTCGGTCAGATCACTCGACCACAGGATGCCAATCGATTCATATGAGATGTCATCGGCCCCGGCGACCGCAACCTGGTGAGGGGCCGCCGGTGACCGCGGCGTCACCAGGCGATCGGCGACGGGTGGGATGACGAGAAACGCAACGATGACGCTCATCAACAACACAGGGCTGCCCCGGAAGGCCGGATAACCGGCGAGCTTCCCGAACCGGCGGGTGAGGATGGACACCGGTGCGAACAGCTCATGGTCCAGATGAATTGACCCGCCAAACCGAAACAGGAAGGCGACGATCGTTACGGCAGATATTCCGGCTACCGCTGGAAGGAGCATCGTCGCAGCTCGAATCCCGGATATGCTCCATCCAACGGCGAATGAGGCAATGATGGTGAGTCCCGGCCAGATACCGATGCGAAGGATCCTGCCGATCATTCCGGGACCGGATTCGTTTCTCTCGAAGAGAAGCGAGAGATCAACCAGAGCTCGCGACCAGGCGAAGAATACGAGCGCCGCCCCAACCGCCCCCACGATTCCCGACCCGAGAACCGCGGGAATCCACGGGATGAGCCCTGCGGCAACGATCAGCCGAAATCGACCTGACTGGACCAGCACAACGGCCGATGCCGCGATGAATATCACCAATCCGACGGCAATTCGTGCCGGAACCCATCCCACAATGCTCGAGCCTTTGCCAAGTGCACGCCGCACGACTCGAGCGGCCCGCCAAGTGGGTCCGTCCATCCGGATGTAGATCAGCGACTGCCCCTCGGTGTCCGTGGTGAAGTAGCGCGACGACTCCTCAATGAAGGGGTCCCGTCGGGGATCGAGGGGATCAAGTTGCCTCAACGCATTGGAGAGCGGAACGGCCTCCACGCGATTGAATCTCGTGATGAGTACCTCCGACGTGTGTTCAGTGATCAGATCACTGGTCACCGTAGTAACATCTGCCTGCGCCAGCAGACGCCCGACTTCTGCCGGGTCCTGATCAGTAATGATGGTTTGGAACGGATACCACTCGGCAGGAGAATGGTAGAGGCCGGGAACTATCAGCCAGAAGAGGAGAGACAGTGAGTAGACGATAAGGAGCACTGAGAGAGTAGCCAATCGGCGCGGCCCCGGAAGTTGAATACGTCTCCACATACGAGTTACAGAACGCTAAACGCAAGTGCTATGAAGAATCCGAGCCCTGATCCAACCGCAACCTCGGCCGGAGTGTGCCCGGAGACTTCTTTGACCGGATGAAACCGCGTTCCGAGTCGATCGTGCAACTCCTTACTGAGTGCATTCAGGGCCTGCGCCTGCACCCCGGCGCTCCGACGAACACCGAGAGCATCACGGATAATGAGGCCGCCGTAGAACAGGCTTAGCGTGAAGAGCGGTGTTGCAAGGCCGTAGACGAATCCGATACTCGTCGCGAGTGCAGTCACGAGGGCGGAGTGACTTGAGGGCATACCCCCGGTCTTCCAGAACATGGTTGAGACAACGTCACTCGATGTTCGTGAGTGCCGGCGGGCAATATCTATGATGGTCTTCAACAGCTGGGCGATGAACCAGGAGAAAGAAGCTGACAAAAATACCGGCCCCGAAACGAAGCCATAGAGAGCAGAGACAGCCTGCGATTCCATGCTTCGGATGAGTTTGGCGTGACCCCATGCCTTTGTCAAGCGACAGATCGCACGCACGGAAGCACCCACGAATCGGGCTGATGTACGTTCGCCCTGTGTTATGATCGGGGCGTGGCATCCCGATTTGTCTCCATCACCCTTGGTCCAAACGACGATGGCAGGAGGATAGACCGTGTCGCGCGCAAGGCGTTTCCACAGCTCCCGCTGAGCCGGATTTACTCAGCGCTGCGATCCGGTGAGATCAGGCTGAACGGTCGCCGAATCAAGGGAGATGTACGGGTTGCAGCCGGAGATAGCCTGGACGTTCAGGAACGGCTGATCAGCGGTGCGCCGGTATCGCTGTCGCCAGACGAGAATGCCCCGAACGGCACCGCCGGTTCGCCCGCTCCCGATATCCACGACCTTGAAGGCCGTATCGTTTACGAGTCACCTCACCTGCTGGTAGTGGCCAAGCAGCGCGGAGAACTGGTCCACGGCCCCAACTCGTTGGGGACGCTGGTGGAGGCGTACCTCGCCAGTTCACCGGCCGCCGGCGTCAGTTTCACGCCGGGGCCCGTGCATCGATTGGACCGAAATACGACCGGGCTCGTGATGTATGGTGCTTCCCTTCGGGGCGCGCAGGAGATGAGCCGGGCACTCCGGGCTCACCGGGTACAGAAGATCTATGCTGCGGTCCTGACCGGCGTCGTAACTGAAAAACAGCGCTGGGACACGCCGCTCACGAGGGATCACCGCACGCACCGGTCGGATGCGGCGGACCACGGCCAGACCGCCGTCACGCTGGTCAATCCGGTTGCATCGGGCAAGAACGCATCTCTGGTGGTCGCCCGGATTGTTACCGGCCGAACCCATCAGATCCGCGCGCATGCATCAATCAACGGGACGCCGTTGCTCGGGGACAACAAATACGGGGGCTTACCGTTCGCCGGCGGGTACATTCTCCACGCCGGGGCCCTCACGGTAGCCGATCCAACCGAAATAATCGACTTCACTCATCTCTGGACTCCGCTCCCATCCTCCGCCGGAGCACGGGTCCGTCACCTCTTCGGCAACGTCGCACTCAGAGCGCTGTACGAATTGCTTTCCGTCCCGAGTGAGGAATAGCGGGACTCGATTGAGGCCTGAGGCCGGCAACGCTATATTGAACCCATGGCAAAACTGCTGGAACGACTGTTCTTCCGACTCAAGGGCGTCCGAGTTTACGCACTCGTCGGCAAGAGTGGCACCGGCAAGAGTTTTCGGGCACAGCTCCTGGTGGAGAAGTATGGGATCGATCTGATGATCGACGACGGGCTTCTCATCAAGGATCAGAAGATTCTCGCGGGACGTTCCGCGAAGCGGGAGAAGAACTACCTCGCGGCGGTCAAGACGGCCCTCTTCAACGATCGTAAACATCGGCGGGAAGTCCTCACAATCCTGGAGCAGATGAAGTTCAAGAAAGTGCTCATCATCGGCACCAGCGAGCGCATGGTCATCAAGATCGGTCAGGTGCTGAGACTGCCGCCAATCCACAAGACTATCCTGATCGAAGAAATTGCGACCTCGGAAGAAATCAACACGGCAATCCACTACCGGAATACTCAGGGCAGACACGTCATCCCCGTACCCTCCATCGAGGTGAAACGCACCTACCCGCGGATCGTGGCCGATTCCCTGCGTATCCTCCTCCAGAGGGGGCTCCGCGGCGGTAGGAAGAAGAGCATGTTCGAGAAGACCGTGGTGAGACCTGAGTTCAGCAGGAAGGGCGAGGTCAGCATCTCCAAGGCTGCCCTCAGCCAGATGATCCTCCACTGTGTGGACGAGTATGCCCAGGAGATCGGGATCAAGCGACTGGTCATCCACAAGGATAGAACCGGATATCATATCGATCTGTTTCTCGATGTGCCGTTTGGTATCCAGTTGGCAGGTCCGGTCCATGAAATGCAGCGCTATATCGTGGAAAGTATCGAACGGTACACCGGCATCATCATTGATGAACTGAACGTCACGATCGACAGTCTCCGAACCGCGCAATCCCCTACGGGAAAAAGAGTTTGACATCGTCATAGCCACCCACTACCATTCCCATCAGGAGGCTCGGAAATGAGGAGACTCGCCGTTCTAGCCATGTTTGTGGCATTGGTTTTGCCGGCCAATCTGGTTGCACAGACGTCGTCATTCGCCGAATATGAGACCGACCACTTCCGGGTTCTGTCCGAAATCGGAGACGCGCACGCCGAAGAGACCGCGGAGAAGCTGGAAGCGCTTCTGTATCTGTTCAACGACTATTTCCACTTTGACCTGGATGAACTACCGGTCAGGCTTCGTGCCCGGATCTTCAGCCAGCAGGACAGGTACGACACCTATCTTCAACGGGTTATTGATCAGACGCGTGATGACTTTGTCTATCTTCACTACACCGACCTGGCGAAGAGTGAGCTTGTCGGATTCGCCATGGACGATGAGATGTTCGACATATCCCTGAAGCATCAGGGTTTCATTCAGTTCCTGCGCGCTTTCGTGCCAAACCCGCCGCTGTGGATGAGGGAAGGTTTCGCCGTATTCTTTGAAGAAGCGGAGTTCAATACCGATTTCGGAATTGCAGTGTATCGAGAAAACCTCGCGTGGCTGGAGACCATTCAGGCG
>DAOWMR010000404.1 GCA_030642995.1 Spirochaetales bacterium | reverse complement strand
CGCACCGTGCAGGACCATTCCATCCTGATGGGGAAAAGCGTTTTTGGCGTGCTGCTGGACGTGTCGGACTACGTAAGCGTAAACGAGAAGCTCAAGGAAACCCTTGAGACGCAGCAAGGCTTGAATGAACGGCTCTCTGCTACGACAGGGCTGTTGCAGAAGACTCAAGCAACCGCCATGAAGAGCCTCGCGAAACTCGCGGAGTATCGCGACAAGGAGACCGGCGGACATCTCCAGAGGATTTGTCAGTACATGCGACTCGTCACCCGGGAAGTCCACAGTGATCAGCCGTATAACTTCCACGTCTCGGATGAGTATCCGGAGGACATATACCTCTCCGGCATGCTCCATGACATTGGCAAGGTCGGCGTTCCCGATCAGATCCTTCTGAAGCCCGGACCGCTGGATGAGGCCGAGTGGGCGGTCATGAAAAAACACACCAACTGGGGGTACGCGATTCTGAACCAGGCCGACCATGAGCTTGGCGAGCAGAGTTTCCTGACCCTCGCTTCCAGGATCGCTCTGCATCACCACGAGTGGTGGGACGGCAACGGATATCCGTACGGGCTCACCGGTGACGAGATTCCACTCAGCGCCAGGATCGGAGCCGTTGCCGATGTCTATGATGCTCTCACCTCACGGAGACCGTACAAGGATGCGTGGACCCACGATCATGCGGTCGACGAGATCAAACGCCTCACCGGTAAGCAGTTTGATCCCGTGATTAATGACATTTTCTCCCGGCTTGAAAATCAGTTCGAAGCCGTCAGGAATCGATTTCCGGACGAACCGGCTCTGGTGAACTGACCACACCCTCAATGCACACAAAACACATCACCGGCACGCGGCGGCGGGAGCATCCCGCAGGCCGTTGAAGAGCGGCGCGGCCTAGGGTATCTTGGTGGGGAACAGTTGGCGACCGTGGTCGCGAACTCGATCATGGAGAAGATCCAGGAAAATGAGAGTACCCGAAAAAAGGCAAACGCCGTTGTTGCGGCATCATCTGTCGCTGACCGAGCTGGAAACGGGTCAGACAGCCGTCATCGTCAGTCTGGGGGGCGGGCGTGGAGCCCGGCACAGGTTGCGGTCCCTCGGGATACTTGAAGGACAACGCATTCGCAAAATCTCCAGGATAGGCAAGGTCGGACCGGTTGTCGTACTCGTGAACCGGGCACAGGTTGCCGTTGGCTACGGCATGGCAAAGAGAATCCTCGTGCAGGTACACGGATGAGTGAATCTGACGAGGTTGTTGGGCGGAATCAGACCACGCGCTCGATAGTCAGCGACTTCCTGCTGGTTGGCCAACCGAACGTGGGTAAGAGCGTGCTCTTTTCCCGTTTGAGCGGTGTGAGAACCATCGCAAGTAACTATCCCGGCACGACCGTTTCATACACCGAAGGCAAAGTCCGCCGTGAGGGGCGCGAATACCTGCTCGTGGACGCTCCCGGGACCTATTCGCTGGAGCCGCTCGATGAAGCGGCCCGGGTAGCAATCGATCTCATCGACGGGGCCAGGCGGATCGTTAACGTCGTTGATGCGAGCCGGCTTGAGCGGCACCTCCCTCTCACTCTGGAGCTGCTCGCCCAGCACAGATCGATGGTCGTGGCTCTGAACATGAGCGACGAGGCCCGCGCGCAGGGCGTCACTATCGATACCGACAAGCTCTCGGAACGACTGGGTGTTCCCGTTGTTGCAATTACGGCGCGCAGTGGCGAAGGTGTCCGCGATCTGATAGATGCCTTGCTTGCGCTTCCGGCGTCGGAGATTGAACTTTCAGCCGAACACCTGAAACCAGCCCAGCATCCGCACATTCCGGCCCGGCATCACTCCGGTTCGGCCACCGGGCACGCGCACATGGACCGAGCCGAGGTGTGGCGGAAAGTCGGGGCAATTACCGGAGAGGTACAGACCCTGCACCACCATCACCGAACCTTCAGGCAGTGGCTGGAGATGATCAGCGTGCATCCTGTCTGGGGTAGTCTGGTTGCGCTACTCGTCATCGCTGGAATATTCTCGCTGGTGCGCCTGCTCGGCGAATTCCTGATCGGCGGGTCAATTGGTATTGTGGGCGAACCGTGGCTCACCCTGCCGTTTGGGACGGAATTGCTGTTCGACACCTTGCTCAAGCCACCGCTGATGGCGCTCTCGCGGGCACTGGACTCCGAGGGGTTCCTCCATGCCCTGCTGATCGGCCATCTCGTGGAGGGTGACATTGACTTCATGCAGTCGTTCGGACTGCTCACCTCCGGGTTGTTCATCCCGCTCGGCGCGGTACTCCCGTATATCGTCAGCTTCTATTTCGCGTTGGCCCTTCTGGAGGACAGCGGGTATCTCCCGAGGCTCGCCGTTTTCCTGGACACCCTCATGCATCGGCTGGGCCTCCACGGGTATGCCATCATCCCGACCCTGCTCGGATTGGGCTGTAATGTTCCCGGGATCCTCTCGACCCGAATCCTGGAGACCAAACGCCAACGGTTCATCACGGCTACATTGATCTCCATCGCCGTGCCCTGCGCCGCTCTTCAGGCAATGATCGTGGGACTGGTTGGTGACCGCGGTGTGATTCCCGTCCTGATCGTATACGGTTTCCTGGCCATAACATGGTTTATCGTCGGGGTGATTTTGCGATTCACTTCAAAGGGTACCCTGCCCGAACTGCTGGTGGAGATACCGCCGTACCGCCTGCCGGTGATGTCGAATGTATTGCGGAAACTGTGGATGCGGGTCAGCGGCTTCCTCCGGGAGGCAATTCCGGTGGTCCTCGGCGCGGTATTCGTCGTGAATATCCTTTTCCAGTTTGAAATCTTTGACTTCATCGCGAGCCTCGCATCCCCGGTGATCAGTTTCCTCTGGGGGTTGCCGGAGGACGCCGTGGTTCCCCTTCTTGTTGGGATACTGCGGAAAGACGTGGCCGTTGGCATGTTTGCGCCCCTGGGTCTTACCACGGCTCAACTCGTGACCGGCACCATTGTCCTCGCAATGTTCTTTCCCTGTATCGCCAGTTTCGTCGTGCTTCTGCGCGAACTCG
>DAOWMR010000006.1 GCA_030642995.1 Spirochaetales bacterium | reverse complement strand
TCAGGCGTATCGGGAGATTCAGAGTGTCCGCTAACGCCGGGGCGGGAGGCCCGCGGGCGAGCTAGAGCACGCCCCGTGGGCGATATGTTGTCGTGAGACGACAACCGTAGTTTTGGGAGGGGAACATGGAATGGCTTCAGAAACTCACTCAGCAGATCAAGGGGCTGTGGACCAATTGGAAGCCGGTCAAAAAGATCATCTTTCTGTCCATCATTGGAGTGGTGATCATCGGGATTGTGCTGCTTGTTGCGGTGAGCGCCTCGCCGACCCGTGCAGAGGTGTTTTCACGGTCCATCACAGATCCGGCCGACCTTGATCGAATAGCACAACGCCTGGATGAAGAAGGATTCTCGTACACGGTGACTGCCGACAACCGCATTGTCGTGGACGACGAAGCAACCGCGCGCCGTGCACGAAGCATTCTCGTGCGCGAAGATCTTGTACCTCCTGAAACCGACCCGTGGGACATCTTTGACGTTGAGCGATGGACCCAGACCGACTTTGAACGCAACATCAATCTCCAACGCGCGCTGACGCGTCAGCTGGAGCTTCATATTGAGGCGCTGACCGACGTGGACAACGCAAGCGTTACGATCGCGTTTCCGGAAGACCGGCTCTTTCTCGAGGAGCAGAACCCAATCACCGCAAGCGTCATTCTCACTCCGAAGCCCGGCAGCGACATTCGGGAAAATCGTGCCAAGGTAGAAGGGATCGAGAAATTGATCCAGTTCGCGATAGAGGGGCTGACTCCCGCGAACATCACTATCACCGATCTCACCGGTCTTGTGCTGGATGACTTCGAAGGACTGTCCGGACTCGATCGAATTGAACTGACTCGCCGTGAGCTGGAGCTGAAGGCGGCAGAGGAGCGCCGTCTCCGTGCCGACGTGCTCGAAGGCGTCTCGGGCATGCTCACTGCCGATCGTGTTCGTATCCCACGGCTTGAAGTTGAGATCGACATGAGCCAAAAGGAGATCCATACCCGGGAGATCTTCCCGATCACCGTTGTTCCCGATAATCCGCTCACCCCATATGACGACTCCCAGCTTGAACTCTACGTTCCCCTGTCTGTTCAGAGCCTTGAGGAGGAGTTCCGGGGGACCGGATTCAATCCCGAGGGACCCCCGGGACAGGAGGGGCAGACGCCGCCCGCCTACAAGGATCTGCAGGACACTGTCGGTGAGTGGAGTAACACTTCTCGAACTCAGAACAACGAGATGAACACCCGCGAGATCCAGGAGACCGTGAGTCCCACCCTCGCGCGGAGGACAATCGGCCTCGCCATCGAGGGGATCGGGCGGAAGGAATAGGAGGATGCCGGGCAGGTGGTGATCAACACCGATGGCTCGGTGAGTCGTACCTACCCGCCCCCGACCCGGGAACTGCTCGACTCCATCAAGATCATCGTTGAGCATGCGATCGGTTACAATCCGAGCCGCGGCGATTCTGTGACGGTCCAGCATGTCCAGTTTGATCGAACCAGCGAACACTCGGAGGAGGATGCGGCTGTACGAAGGCAACGTCAGGTTCAGCAGATCGTGCTCTACTCGCTCATCGGTGTTGCCGCTCTGCTGGTCGCGTTCATTGCCTTCCGTCTCATCTCACGTGAGATTGAGCGCCGTCGCCGTCTCCGTGAGGAGGAACTTGCCCGTCAGCATCAGGCAATGCGGGAAGCCGCGCTTCGGAGCGCCGAGGAAGAGGGAACCGACGTCGAGATGTCGGTTGAGGAACGCGCGCGACTTGAAATGCAGGAGAACGCAGTCAACATGGCTCGAGAGCATCCTGAGGATGTTGCCGCGCTGATTCGAACCTGGATGATGGAGGAATAGTATGGCGAAACAGACCCGGACCGCGACTGCCGGCACATCTCCATCGTCCGCCTCTTCCAAGAAGGGCGGAATCCGGAAAGAACTCACGGGCAGACAGAAGGCCGCAATCTTTCTCGTTACCGTCGGAAGTGAGATTTCAGCGGAAATTTTCAAACACCTGCGAGAGGATGAGATTGAGGCGCTGACCTTCGAGATCGCACGGCTTGAGAGCGTTGACTCAACGGAGCGCGATCTCGTGTTGATGGAGTTCCAGGAGCTGATGATGGCTCAGGACTTCATCACGACGGGCGGAATAGAGTACGCCCGGGAACTCCTTGAAAAGAGCCTCGGAAGCCAGAAAGCCGTTGACATCATCAATCGGCTGACTTCCAGTCTGCAGGTGCGACCGTTCGACTTTGTTCGCCGCACCGATCCGATGCACCTGCTCAACTTCATCCAGCAGGAGCACCCGCAGACGATCGCCTTGATCCTGGCCTACCTGGAGCCGCAGAAGGCATCCATCATTCTCTCCAGTCTGCCGCATGAGATCCAGAGCGACGTTGCGAAGCGGATTGCCACCATGGACAGGACGAGCCCTGAAACTCTCCGTGAGGTGGAGCGGGTTCTCGAGAAGAAGCTCTCCACGCTCTCCAGTGAAGATTATACGGCGGCTGGTGGTGTCGAGAGTATTGTCGAGATTCTCAACCTGGTAGACCGGTCCACTGAAAAGACGATAATCGAGAGTCTGGAAGAAGAGGATCCGGAGCTTGCCGAGGACATCAAGAAACGTATGTTCGTCTTCGAAGACATCGTTATGTTGGATGATCGTGCGATCCAGAAAGTCCTGCGTGAGGTTGACACCAGCGAATTGGCGAAGGCGCTGAAGAGTGTGGATACCGAAGTTCAGGACAAAATCTTCCGAAATATGAGTAAGCGGGCCGCGACCCTGCTCAAGGAAGACATGGAGTACATGGGCCCGATCAGGATGAAGGACGTGGAAGAGGCGCAGCAGAAGATTGTCTCCATCATCCGCAAGCTCGAGGAACAGGGGGAAATCGTTGTTGCCAGAGCAGGTGAGGATGAGTTGGTTGTTTGATCGGTGCTGGGGAAACGAATCCGCGAGTTTCCCGGTGTAAAGGAGTTGGTGTGTCGAAGAATGTATTCCGTGCGCAGGAAGTAAAAAACACCTTCAGAAAGGTATATATCCAGCCTCCCGAAGAGTTTGCCCCCCAGCTCGAGACTGCCGAGGTGGAGGAAATCTCCGAATACGCGGGACCCACAGCCGACGATCTCCGCCGGGAAGCCGAAGCGTTTCAGGCCAACTGGGACCAGGAACGTGAGGGGATGATCAAGAAGGCTCGCGATGAAGCGGACCGGATTGTCAAGGACGCGGAACGGGTCGCATTTGACGAAGTGAAGAAGAAGCAGGAGCAGGCCCAGCAGATCAAGCTGGAAGCTGAGGAAGAGGTCGCGCGGATCACCAAAGAGGCGGAGGAGAAAGCCTCGGATATCGAGCGTGAGGCCGGTCGCAAAGCAAGCGATGCCGAAGAGGCTGCCCGACGTTCCGGATTCGACGAGGGGCGAGAGGCAGGGTTTGTCGAGGGTCGTGCCGAGCACGAGCGGTTGGTTGAGCGGCTGCATGTCATCATCAATAAGGCGATTGATCGACGCAATGAGATAATCGAGGAGTCCGAAGCGCAGATTGTGAACCTGGTCCTTCAGATTGCGAAGAAGGTCGTGAAGGTGATCAGTGAGAACCAGCGGAA
Organism: Spirochaetales bacterium; assembly: GCA_030642995.1. GTDB lineage: Bacteria > Spirochaetota > Spirochaetia > DSM-27196 > SLST01 > JAHOYX01. The sequence continues at coordinate 17,969 of DAOWMR010000006.1, read as the reverse complement.
CGTGGTTGTCAACAACGTGACCCAGGCTCTGCGCAAGCTCAAGGAGAAGACCGACGTCATTATTCGGGTCAACATCGCAGATCTCGAAATGGTAACCAATCACATTCAGGATATCATGGACCGGGTCGAGCGCGAGCATCACATCACCGTTGCCGAGGACAGCACGGTGGATCCGGGGGGCACGATCATTGAAACCGACTTCGGTGAAATTGACGCAAGGATCGCAAGTCAGCTGCAGGAGATTGAAGATCGGATTCTGGACTTGATGCCTATTCGGGCAAAGACCAAGAAGTAGGAACCGACGATCGGGGAGGGAGGGCCCTTTGAGCGTCTTTGACAAATATACAACAGTAGTTGAACGAACCGAAACGGTCCGGTATATCGGCCGTGTGCAACGCGTTCAAGGGCTGCTCATAGAAAGCGCCGGACCGCAGGCCGTCATCGGAGAAATTTGTCAGATTGAGCTTTCCGAGGGCGGCCCAATGGTGTGGGGCGAAGTCGTCGGGCTCCGGGGACGCACCGTTCAGCTCATGCCCTTCGCAGAGGTCACGGGTATCCAGGTTGGATCCCGGGTTATTGCATCCGGAAGCACACTTCAGATTCCCGTCGGCGATGGGCTTCTCGGGCGGATTGTCGGCCCGCTTGGGAAACCGATCGACGGAAAGGGAGACGTGGGGTCGCGGGATCTCTATCCGGTTTTTGCAGAACCACCGGATCCCCTGGAGCGGCGGCCGATACGCGAGCAACTGGTCACCGGCATACGGGCCATCGACGGCCTGGCCGCGATTGGAAAAGGTCAGCGGATGGGCGTGTTCTCCGGCAGTGGAATTGGCAAGAGCACACTGATCGGGATGGTTGCAAGGAATACGCGTGCGGACGTCAACGTCATCGCACTCATCGGCGAGCGTGGTCGTGAGGTGAATGAGTTTCTGGAGAACGACCTTGGGGCCGAGGGCCTCGCGCGGAGCGTCGTTGTGGTCTCCACCTCCAACAGTCCACCACTTGCGCGTCTCCGCGGTGCATTCGTAGCCACGACCATTGCCGAATACTTTCGTGATCAGGGCAAGGATGTCATGTTGCTCTTCGACTCGATCACGCGTTTCGCTCGAGCGCAGCGTGAGATTGGTCTTGCGATCGGAGAGGCGCCGGCGACGCGCGGTTTTCCGCCGAGTGTGTTCAGTACGCTGCCGAAGCTCCTGGAGCGTGCCGGCACCAGTGCGAATGGGTCCATCACCGGGATCTACGCCATTCTCGTGGAAGGCGATGACATGGATGAACCAGTCTCCGATGCGGTACGAGGTATTCTGGACGGTCATGTCGTGCTGAGCCGGCGACTTGCGCAGCGCTACCACTATCCGGCGATTGATGTGCTGGACTCAGTGAGCAGGCTGGCCAATGTAGTGACCTCGTCGGAGCTGCAGGATGCCGCCGGGCATATCCGCAGACTTCTTGCCGTCTATCGGGAGGCCGAAGACCTTATCAACGTGGGCGCCTACGCCGCCGGAAGCAATCGCGATATTGATGAAGCCCTGGAGAAGCTTCCGTCAATCAACGCGTTCTTACGGCAAGGCATCTCCGAGAAGACGACGGTAGAGGATATGCGCGTTCAGCTCCTCGAGATTCTCAGCGGCCCAGGTGCCCAGCTTGGCGGCGATTCCGTTGCAGGCGATGAGTTTGCACAGCCGGCCGTGAGCTCGGTTTCGGCATTCCTGAGTCGAACGCGGGAAGACGATGCGTAGATTTCGATTCAAATTGGACAAGATCCTGGAGCTGCGCCGATACGCCGAGCAGGAGTGGGAGTTGAAGCTGGCCGAAGTGACCGGTCGCGTAGTGGCGGCGGAAGAGGAGATCACGGAGTGGGCCCGGCGGCGTCACGAGACCGGGCGGTTTCATGCCGGTGCCGGGACCGTGGATATGTTCCTGATGCGAAGCCGAGAAGACTACGTGACGCGCATTGATCAACGGGTACTGGAGCTCCAGTACCAGCTCGTCGCGCTGGAAGCTGAACGTTCGAAAGTACGCGATGGCTATGTGGAGGCGAGCAAGAAGCGCAAGGCGCTGAGCAGGCTGGAAGAGCGTCAGGCGGAAGAGTACTACCGGGACGCGCTGCGGGAAGAGGGTAGGACGCTCGACGAGATTGGTGGAAGTCAGTTGATTCGCAGTCGAATGGAGACGGAGGAAATCGATGTATAACGATCAGGGTTTCGGTCGTGTGCGGGCATGGCCGAGGATATTCGGTCTTACTCTGCTTGTTGTCATACTTGGAGTTGCCGGCGCGCTGTGGTTCGATTTTCTCGGGCTCGTCGATGTAACCGGATTCTTTGCGCCTGCTCTGAGATGGGTGGGACTCCAGCCTCGGGAAGTTGTCGCTGAGGTCGATGATGCGCTGCTCCTGGAGGGATCACGACTTGAGAAACGGGAAGACGCCCTGGCGCTCCGGGAGGATGAGCTCACGAAACGCGGAACAGACGTGGACGGACGTGAGACCGATCTCCAGCTGCTGGCCGATCAGCTTGAAGCGCGCGAGGCCGAACTCGAGGATCGTGAAAATTCTGTAAACGAACGTCTACGGCAAGTCGAGAATGAAAGAGCAGCGTTGGTGAAACTTTCGGGCTATCTCACCAACATGCCGCCGGCGGATGCGGTCGCGCAGATGGTCAACTATCCTGATGACCTTCTCCTCGACGTTCTGCTGGTGACCGACGAGTTGGCGCATGAGTCCGGACGGGCCTCGCTGGTTCCATTCTGGCTTTCGCAGCTTCCTGCAGACCGTGCAGCAGCCGTCGGAGAACGATTATCACTGTTGCCGGAGATAGAGGGTGCCGATTAGCCAGATTGTTGCAGCAGACTTCTCAGCCATACCGTTTGCCGGCAATTATGCAACTGAGACCATCTCTCAAACCGGCGACGGCTTCAGCGCCTACCTGGCGCGGATCATGGATACTCAATACCAACCAGCTGTTGACGAACCGTACGACAACAGCCATGCCCCCGAGGCTCCAAAAGAGCAGAAATCGATACTCGATGATTCACTCATTCGACAGAAAGAATCCGATCTCGCGCAGCGCCGCACAGACGAATTGACCGATACGGTCGAAAAACCAGCCGCACGCAATCCCGGTTCGCCGGCAACGGCAGCGGCGGATCTGAAGAAAAAATCGGCGGCCGGCAGTATTGCCGGTGAGAGCCATGATGATTCTGCGATTTCCGGCGCACACGCGACCGGCGCCGGTGCGGACATCGTTCAGTCTGTAGCCGGATCGAGCGAGTCGAATCCATCCCTTGCCGTTGGTGATAAGCCGGGCAAAGGTCAAATTGCTGAGATCGATGTCGTTCTTGAGAACCGGAAGCCCGTTGAGAACGTACCTGACTCTGAGAATTTGACCCTCGTTGAGAACCCAAGTCCCCCAGTTGTCAAAAACCTGAAAGGCGCTGCAGTGCGTGGCCGGCCGGCAGGCGTGGCGAAAGACCGCAAGGGAGTCTCAGCAGCGAGCAGTTCCAACGCCGCCGACCGTGCGGTGACGGACACGGCATTCGAGGAACGACCGCAGGCGGGAAGGAAAACGAAGATTGTCGTACGAGATCTTCGTGGACGTGGCGCTCGAGGGGACGGGGCCGGCAACAGAGCTTCGGAAGTGGTGAAGGGTGCTGATGGTTCTGCGACCGGACCGATCTCAGGGAACGATTCACAGAGCTCGGCAGACCATTCGTTCACGGCATTGCTGGGTGCGAAGTCCGACGGTTCGGACGCCTCGGCACCTCGTCCGGCGGATGCGATGACACATCTGCGAACAAACCCCGGCGTATTGCACTCGCTCAGGCAGACACTGAGCGATCAAGTCAACGGTGAGATTGTGCGGACAGCTCGAATGATTGTCAGAGGGAACGACACCGGTGAGATCCGGCTTCATCTGAAGCCTGAAAACCTGGGAAATGTGAGAATCATCCTTCGAATGCAGGAAGGGCATATAGCTGGGCGAATAATTGTCGAGAATTCAAGTGTACGGGAAGTCTTTGAGCAGAACCTGGCAAGTCTGATTGAGGCCTTCAATGAGAGTGGTCTGGAGACCGGCACCCTGGATGTTACGTTGGCGAACTCAGGGAACGAGCCTCAGACAACGTCGGATGATGGGCATGCCCCATCGGCGATCCGGGAACTGGATCGTGCCGTTCCGTTAGTGGAAATGCTTGATGACGACCACGATCTGGTCGATCTGGTTGTGTAGAGGAGAGGAACATGGATGCCTTTGTGGCGCAGATGACGACAACAGACCTGGAGCATGTACGAGTCCAGGCGGAAAGCTTCAACCGAGCTCTGAACGGAACGCGAGTTGCGAGCGATGAACTCGGAAAGGATGACTTTCTGAAGCTTCTCATTACGCAGTTGACCCATCAGGACCCAACTGAACCGATGGATGATCGTGAGTTTATCGCCCAGATGGCACAGTTCTCCACGCTGGAGCAGATGACCAACCTCTCTGCTGAGTTCCAGCGACTCGGGGGGCTTCTGCAGTCGGGCCAGGCCGTGTCGCTGCTCGACAAGACGGTGGATATCGTCCTTGGATCAGCCACGATCACGGGAAAGGTTGATGAAGTCACCGGTGGTGACTTCCCACAGGTCCCGGTAAACGGTTTCTATTACGACTACGCCAACGTCCAGCGAATCCGGACGGAAGAGGAATAGGGGGCACTACTATGATGCGAAGCCTTTATGCGGGCGTGAGTGGCCTGCGGAATCACCAGATTCGAATGGATGTCATTGGAAACAACATCTCGAACGTGAACACGACCGGTTTCAAGAAGGGCCGTGTGAACTTCCATGACATGATCAGCCAGACCCTTCAGGGCGCCGCGCGCCCCAATGAACGGGTTGGTGGTGTGAACCCGAAGCAGGTTGGCCTGGGCATGCAGGTAGCGTCAATCGACACCATCTTCAACCAGGGATCCCTGCAGACCACCGGGGTGAAGAGCGACGTGGCCATCCAGGGCGAGGGTTTCTTCATCCTGAGCGACGGGGACGTAGACCTGTATACGCGCGCCGGGGCATTTGCCATTGACCAGAACGGAACGCTGGTGAACCCGGCCAACGGCATGCGGGTTCAGGGGTGGACTGCGCAAACCGCGGATGGGATGACTTTCATCAACACCTCAGCGACTACAGGCGATCTCGTCATTCCGATCGGCCGGAAGGACCCTGCTCAGGCAACTTCATCCGTCTTCGCCGCGAGCAATCTGGACAAGCGTACGCCGGTAATTCCACCGGGTGCCAGTCAGCAGGAAATTGCTCAGGGCACCCATACGGTGACCAAGGAAATCTACGACGCATTCGGTGGAACGCATCAGCTTCGGATTGACTATACGAAGATTGATGGGTCGCCGAACCAGTGGCTCGCAACAGTTTCCATCAACGCGGACTCCGACTCTCCAATCCAACCGACTGTCGAAGTCGGCGGGCTTCAGGGCGGTGACAACACCTACGTCGTGGAGTTTGACAACTTCGGCGCGCTTCGGCAGGCCTCCAACGGCGCCGGTGGACTTGATGCGGACGGCAATCTCACCATCGACGTGACTTTCCTGGTGCCGGAGACCTCCATCCCGGTTGATCCCACTACGGGGTTGGCCCAGGCCCCGGCTGCGCAGACCATCATGGTAGACATCGGTGGGATCGGGAGCATGGACGAGTCCACGACTCAGTTCACCAGTGAGAGCACCAACAAGCTCGTTCGGCAGGACGGCTACGGTCTCGGGTACCTGGAGGACTACCGGATTGACCAGAGCGGCACAATCACCGGGATCTACTCGAATGGGACCAATCGTGCAATTGGTCAGCTGGGACTTGCCAGCTTTGTGAATCCGGGCGGCCTGGAGAAGGCCGGTGAGAACAACTACGTGGTGACGATCAACAGCGGCGATGCCCTGATCGATCCTCCCGGTGCAGCCGGGAAGGGGAAGATCCTCGCGGGAACGCTGGAGATGAGCAATGTTGACCTCGCCGAACAGTTCACCGACATGATCGTGACGCAGCGTGGCTTCCAGGCAAACTCTCGGACCATACAAACGTCCGACCAGATGTTGCAGGAAGTGCTGACACTGAAGCGATAGGGAGGTAGGATTCTGATCAGATGGTGAAAGTAACCAGGCTCGACGGATGCGAATATCACGTGAATCCGCATCAGATCGAGTATATCGAGGAGAATCCTGACACGACCCTCATCATGCTGAGTGGAAAGCGTCTAGTGGTCCGGGAGGACTACCAGACCGTTTTTGATGGTATAGTGGAATATCGACGCCTCATCGGGGCGTTCAAGAACGAGGAGTAGCCACCGTGGATCTTGGAACGATAATCGGACTTACCGCCGGTGCCGGGTTTATCCTCTTCGCGATACTGGGCACCGGGACCGGCCTGAGTCCGTTCGTGAGTTTCTCCTCGTTTGTCATGGTTATTGGTGGGTCATTCGGGGCGATGATGGTTGCGACTCCCATGTCCCGCATACTCGGGCTCATGCGGTATGTCCGGATCGCGCTTCGAACACTGGATTGGCAGGAAGAGAAAATAATCAGCGATCTTGTGGCATTCTCGGAGCGGGCTCGGCGTGAGGGCCTCCTGGCCTTGGAGGATAACCTTGATGAGGTTGAGGACGAGTTCATGCGGAAGGGCATCCAACTCGTCGTTGATGGTACGGACCCGGACATCATCAAGAGCATCCTCTACCATGAACTCAATGAGATTCAGAGCCGCCACGAGAGCGGTATCATGATATTTGATACGTGGGGGAAGATCGCGCCGGCCTTTGGAATGATCGGCACCCTTGCCGGACTTATTTCAATGCTCGTGAATCTCGGCGGTGATTCCAGCATCATCGGTACAGGAATGGCTCTGGCGTTGATCACCACGATGTACGGTGCCGTGATGGCGAACCTTGTACTGATTCCGATGAAGCATAAGCTTGAAGACCGGGACAAGGAAGAGACGCGGGTCAAGGAAATCGTCATAGAAGGCATTTTGTCCATCCAATCGGGAGATAACCCACGCATCCTGCTTGAAAAACTGATCAGTTTCCTGCCGCCGAACCAGAGAGAGGTCATGCGGCAAGAGTCGGCCCGGGATTAGGACGGACGAGAAGACAGGAGATACGAGTGGTGGAGTCCGGCAGAAGGAAAAAAAAGTGTCCACCTGAGGGGGCGGCCGACTGGTTGCTGACCTATGGTGACATGGTCACGCTCCTTCTCACCTTCTTCGTGCTTCTATTTACTACTGCGACCATAGATGGTTACGAGCTGCGGTTGATTTTGGCGGCCTTCCCGGGACTCGGGAATTATTCAGGTGGCAACACGTTTGAGCCTGGCCCGCTGGCGGAACTCGGTAACACAATCATGTCGCTTCCTTCCATGGAACGGGGCCGCGCGTTGAGCGAGGCCCGGAGGGAGGCCGTGAGCATCTTTGAGCCGGAGATCCGCAGCAACCTTGTGCGGATCACGGTTGATGAGAGGGGGCTCGTTATCAGCCTCGCATCCGACGCGTTTTTTGAGAGTGCGTCGGCAGAGGTGAATATTGAAGAAACGCGGGAACTGTTGCAACGGTTGTCGCTTCTTCTTTCAAACGAGGCGCTTTCCGAGCGCACTTTTCGGATTGAGGGTCACACCGATGACATCGCAACCGGTTCGGGGGGTGACTACGCGTCCAACTGGGATCTTGCGGCCGCCCGATCAAGCGGCGTTCTGCGCTATCTTGTGGATTACGGGGTTGACGAGAGTCAGTTCCAGCTGATGAGCCGGGGCGAGTTTGCGCCTATCGTTTCAAACGAGACGCCGGAAGGGCGAGCGTATAATCGGCGGGTCGACGTGATTATCCTGACCGAGGGAACGCTATAAGTAGATGAGGAGAGCATATGGCAGATGATATGTTCGATGCCGACGATGACGTTGTTGGTGCGGAGGAAACTCAGCCAGGGCAGAAACGCGTCGGGTTTCTCCCCGGCGTGGTTATTCAGATTCTCAAATGGGTTGGGATCATCCTCGGTGGCGTGATCTTCATTGTCACGGTTGTCGTGGTTACGGTCAATTTCCTGGACAGAGGGTCGGTAAGCCAGACGCGCGTGCCGCAGTCCGAAGAATACTCGGCCGACGTGCCCATCCTTACCTGGTATGAACAGGTGGAAGAACTGCGTGGCAGCACGGCGGACGAGCAGCAGACGACTTACATTGTTGAACCCTTCCTGGGCTACGACGGAGAAAACAGTGCACTGGTGAATGAGTTGATCGTCCGCAAGATCCAACTCATCGGGATCTTCAACGACTATTTCGGCAGCAAAACGGTTGACGACCTCAAGCACAAGGATGTTGTTGAACAGGAACTCCTTGATGCGATCAATCGTATGCTCCGAGATGGGCGGGTTCAGGACATTGTCTGGGGGAGTTATCAATTCCTTCCATTTTGACGAGGAGTGAGCCGGGGAGGTTGCATTTTACTTGAATTTGTGAGAGAATTCGCCCCGGAGGGGAACTAGTAGAATGACCGAAGTATTATCCCAAGATGAGATAGACCAACTCCTGACCGCGATCTCGTCCGGGGACATGGATACAGACGACATACCCCAACCGGCCGATCAGCGGAAGATCAAGATCTATGACTTCAAGCGGCCGGACAAGTTCTCCAAGGAACAGCTTCGAACCATCAATATGATGCACGAGACCTTTGCGCGTTTGACCACGACCAATCTGAGCGCGCAACTCCGCAGCCTCGTGCAGCTGCACGTAGCTTCGGTGGATCAGCTCACCTACGAGGAGTTTATCCGCTCCATACCTAATCCAACCACGCTCGCGGTCATCAACATGGATCCCCTGAAAGGGTCGGCAATTCTTGAAATTGACCCGGCAATCACGTTCAGCATTATTGACCGGTTGTTCGGCGGGCAGGGCGAGGGAAGCAAGGTCAACCGCGAGCTCACGGACATTGAAACATCGGTCATGGAGGGGATCATTGTCCGTGTCCTCGGCAGTATGCGAGAAGCGTGGAGCCAGGTTATTGACCTGCGGCCGCGATTGGGACAGATCGATACGAACCCGCAGTTCGCTCAGATTGTTCCCCCAACCGAGATGGTCGTTCTGGTAACCCTTGAAACGAAGGTTGGCGATGTTGAGGGCATGATCAATTTCTGTATCCCGTACCTCACTATTGAGCCGATCATCAGCAAGCTAAGCGCGCAGTACTGGTATTCAACCGTGCGTCGGGGAACCACCACCGAGAACCTGAACATCCTTCGGGAGAAGCTCGCGACCGTCACGGTGACGCTCGTGGCCGAGATCGGCAGAATGGATCTGACTGTCGGTGAGGTGCTCAGCCTTCGCCAGAGCGATGTGATCCGGCTGCCCAATGTTCGAGTGAGCGATCCGATGTCGTTGAATATCGGGAACCGGCGGAAGTTTCTCTGCCGACCCGGACAGATTGGCAGCAAGTGGGCTGTACAGATAATTAAGCAGCTCGAAGACATCGAACAGGAAGATTTCGAAGAACTCGTTGCTGAAGAAGGGGAATGATCATGAGTGACGGCTCTCTCTCCCAAGATGAAATAGACGCATTGTTGCAGGGTACGGGCGGGATGGAATTTGACACCGGTCCCGCGGCGGTGACGGTCAATGATCAGCAGCTCGAGGAATTCCGTGCTCTGATCGAGAGTACGGTGGATAGTCAGAAATCGAACCTTTCCATGCTCGTCAGCAACGAGGTGGAACTCAACGCGTCGTCGGTTGAAGTGGTGAACAGCGAGCAGTTGCCGGGGTCGTTACCGGAGTCGATGGTTGTGATCACGATGAATCTGACCGAAGGCACGCCGGGCCGGCACATCTACGTGATAGATAGCGAATCAGCCGTGAGCATTGCCGGTCCCACGATGGGCCAGGATGGTGTGGAACTGGATGATGCTGCCGTCAATGCCCTGCAGGAGGCATTCAGCCAGATTGCCGGTCCTGTTATTACAGCGCTTGGCGAGAAGGCCGGTGTGGCTGTCATGAATGAACCGCCCTCAGGTACGCAAGCCAGCGCGTCCTCGGTCGAGATCCCCCAGGGGGATCTTGTCCGGATCATCTACGACGCGACGATAGGCGGTGAGAAAAACGTTCAGATTCATGAGTTGTTTGAAGCAGGTGTTGTAGTCGCGGCTTTGAGTGGAGGTGCCGGTGCAGTGCCGGCCGGATTAGCTGGAGTGGCGGCAACCGAGGATGCCGGTGGGCTGTTGGGCGGCTTGATGGCGGGGGCGCCGGCCGCCGGCATGAGCGGCAATATGGGCGGAATGCAGATGGGGGGACTCGGCGGACCAAATGTACAGAGCGTTCAATTCCCGGGGCTGACGCCCGCGGGGACCGGTTCCGAGCAGGGAAACATTGGTCTTCTCATGGATGTGTTCATGGAGATGACCGTTGAGCTTGGAAGAACCCGAAAACTGATCAAGGAAATCCTGGGGATGGGCGAGGGAACTATCATTGAGCTTGACAAACTCGCCGGTGAGCCGGTGGACATCCTCGTGAATCACAAGCTTATCGCAAAGGGTGAGGTTGTGGTCATAGACGAAAATTTCGGCGTTCGCGTTACTGAAATCGTCTCGCCGATGGATCGGATGGGCAACGGCATGCCGTAGTCCGAAGCCGACTTGGCGCCGACAACGGGTGTTAACCGTGTCCGTTGGCGGTCAGACAAGTTGCCGCAGGAGTGGCGTGGGAACCACAACCTGCAGAAATGGGAGGGGAATCCTGACTATACCTCTGAAGAGAAAGCTGTTTGTGCTTGGGATGGCATTGTTCATTCCAGCAGTGCTTCTTGCACAGGATGCCGCATCGGGACTATCAGACCCGCTGGAGGCGCCGGTAACCGAACGAATAGATGAAACCACTCTTTTCCTGGGCGAGGACGCAGCCGACCAAAACGGGCGGACTTTGAGCGTATCACCATTCGGAATCTGGGATCTTCTCCGGATGATTGTGGTGCTGGCCGCCGTGATCGCCGTCGTGTACGGCATTTTCTATCTGTTGAAGCGTGGCAGCAAGGGTCGATTTGTCCAAAACAACGCAATACGGGTGCTCGGGTCACAGTCGCTGCCGAATAATCGGAGCATGTATCTGGTTGAGGTGGGTTCGCAGGTGTTTCTGGTCGGCGCCGGCGGCGATTCTGTGAACTTGATTGCGGAGATAACGGACAAAGAAACAGTGGACGAGATGGTTTTGCGTGGGGGCGAAAGCACCGGCGCAACGAAGAAGAGCTTCTCTGAGATGATCAGCGCCATTTTCAAGGGAAATCAGAGTCAATCCCTCGGGTTCATGAAGGAACAGAGAGAGCGATTGCAGCGGTTGGGACGGAAGTAGCAAGGCGACGCACACGTTGCGGACGCCGACGACATATTTGGGGGGGGAATGATTTCACGGAAACGTCTTCTGGCGTTTGCAATAGTCTTGCTGATCGTGACCGGCGCAGCCGTCGGGCAGGATGCCGACGCCGGAGCGATCGGGACAGGTACGACAGGTACTACCATTGCAGATCTCGAGGCGCCGGGCGAACAGGCGCTCCGAATTCCATTTGTGAACCTCGAAATACGTGAACCGGAGAACAACTCAGAGGTCGCCCTGTCGCTCCAGCTCCTGCTGCTGCTTGGTGTTCTGAGTCTGGCCCCTTCGTTCATCATCATCATGACGAGCTTTCTTCGCATTGCCATCGTTTTTGATTTCATCAAGCGTGCCCTGAGTCTGCAGCAAGTACCCCCAAACCAGGTTCTCATGGGCATCGCGCTGTTCCTCACCGTGTTCATCATGTGGCCCACGGGGACAGCCATTTATGAGAACGCCTTTGTGCCCTTTTCCGAGGGGGAGATTGGAATTGAAGAAGCGTACCGGGAATTTGAAGCACCCATGCGGTTGTTCATGTATCGTCAGATGGAGCACACTCCGGATTCAATACGGTTGTTCATGAAGATGGGGGGATATCCCGCCCCGGAAACGTTTGCCGACGTGCCGACACAGGTGCTCATTCCTGCATTCATTCTTCATGAGTTGACGGTCGCATTCAAGATCGGGATTCTCCTGTTCATCCCATTCATCATCATTGACATGGTGGTCGCGTCAACGCTGATGTCCATGGGCATGATCATGCTTCCGCCGATCATGATCTCTCTCCCGTTCAAGCTGATCCTGTTCGTCCTTGTGGACGGCTGGCATCTCATTACGCAGCAGCTCGTCGCGAGCTTTGGAGTGTTCTAGTGGATCTCGGGTTTGCCATACAGATCATCCGAGGCGGGATCTTTCACATCCTCATTCTGGTGGCTCCCATACTGATTACCGGACTCACGGTGGGGTTGGTCGTCTCAATAATACAGGCAACGACTTCCATCCAGGAGCAAACCCTGACGTTTGTCCCCAAGATTGCAGCGATTCTGTTGTCGATCTTTTATTTCGGGCCCTGGATGATTCGAGTCTTGGTTCAGTTCACCGAGAATCTCTTTGCTTCGATACCGGATATGGTCGGGTAGAAACGTGCTGAACGAATTGGTTGCGGGCGCACAGCTGTTTTTCCTCCTCTTCGTGCGTATCACCGCCATGATGGCGTTTGCGCCACTCCTCTCATCCGGATCGATTCCGCGAATCGCGAAGATAGCTCTGGCCCTCATGTCCGCTGCCCTCGTGTTTCCGATGGTCCAGGCGTCGGGCTACCTGATCCCCGATAGTGGGCTTGCCTACGCAATGATCGCGATCGGGGAGGCGATGATCGGGATCATCATGGGTTTCATTCTTGCGATCATCTATGCGGCATTCCAGACTGCCGGTCAGATGTTCAGTCTCCAGATGGGTTTTGGCGCGAGCCAGGTGTTCGATCCGCTCGCTCAGATTGAGATTCCGTTGATGGGCCAGTTCCTGAACCTTGTCGCCATGTTTGTGTTTGTCTTCACGCAAGGATTCCAGAAGATCTTCCTTACGGGCGTGTACTACTCGTTCCAGTCGGTGCGGGCTGTTGACCTCGTTCTGCTCAGGCATGATCTGTTGGCGACCATGCTTCGTGGGCTGAGTCAGTTGTTTCAGAACGCGTTGATCATTGCCTTACCGATTCTTGGTACCCTTTTCCTGATCCAAATAATAATGGGACTTCTTGGAAAGGCGGCGCCGCAGATGAATCTTCTGGTCATGGGGTTTCCAATCTCAATCGGGGTAGCGTTCATAGTCCTTCTGGTGACTATTCCGTTTCTCATGGAGAGCTTTGACAGGCTCATCGGTGTGGGGTTTGAGCACCTCATGATCTTTTTCCGCGGGGCGGCGGAGGTAAGCCCGTGACAGCACTGAGGCAGATTTCCCGCGTGTCGGATGCACACCTCATCGACGAACTGGTGCGACTGGCGTTCGCCGACGACGCACCCATTCTTGTGGATGCCGGTATTCACACCAGCCCAGTTTCGGATTCCAGCTCAGACTTCGGTTCCACCGCAGAACTTGGGACCGCGCTCGCAGCTATGCACCTTCAGTGGTTTGCGGCGGAGGATGAGGGACGGACCGAGGAGCCAACTGAGCACAAGATCCGGAAGGCCCGCGAGGATGGCAAGGTCGCCAAGAGTCAGGATGTCTCGAGCGCCATTGTCCTGCTCTTTTCGGTTGTTGCACTGCTCCTTCTCGGGCGTTATCTCTTGAGCAATTCGGTGGAGATGGTTGGATATTACTTCACTCAATCTACCGAGATTGACATCACTTCCGATTCAACGCTGGGGAAATCTTTCCTGAACTACTTCATCAGGCTTGCGCTTCCGGTTGCAATGGTCGCGACTGCTGCGGCGATTCTCGGTAATGTGGTTCAAGTCGGATTTCTATTCACGACCAAGACAATCACGCCGGACTTCAATCGCGTTGCGCCCAAGTTCGGCAAGTTCTTCAAACGGGCTCTTCTCTCGACCGAGGCGTTATTCAACATGGCCAAGTCCATGGGAAAGATTGGGCTCCTGGGCGTGCTTGGATTCATCAATATCATGATGCGAATCCGGGAGATCGTGACCATGGTGAATGCGTCGCTTATGCAGTCCGTTGCGCTGGTGGCGGACATCTCATTCAATATCCTGTTTCAGTCGGCGCTCCTGCTCCTGTTCCTATCCCTCTTTGACTACTGGTTCCAGCGGAAGCAGCATCTCGAGTCATTGAAGATGACGAAGCAAGAGGTGAAGGAAGAGCGCAAGACCTATGAAGGTGATCCTTTGGTGAAGAGCCGGTTGCGGCAGCGGATGCAGGAATTGCTCAGCCGAAACATGCTGCGCAACGTTCCGCAGGCCGATGTGGTGATTACAAATCCGACTCACTTCGCGGTGGCCATGGAGTACAACCGGCTGACGATGGAGGCCCCGACGGTCATTGCGAAGGGGCAGGACAATCTGGCCCTGAGAATTCGCGGGATTGCCGGCGATGCACGAGTACCAATAGTCGAGAACAAGCCGCTCGCGCGGGCGCTTTACGCAGAGGTGGAGATTGGTGATCCAATCCCGGAATCGTTTTACGAAGCAATGGTCATCGTACTCAAGCAGGTGTACGAGATGACCGGAAAGGTAGTTGGAGGCAGATAATGGCTGACCTTCCAAGTGTACTCAGCAACGCATTCTTGAGAGAGCGCAGCGACATCTTCGTCGCTGTCGGCGTGATCGTAGTCATCATGATGATGATCATTCCGTTGCCGACGTTCCTGTTGGACAGTTTCATGGCGGTGAACATCGTGATGGCTCTGCTCATCATTCTGATCACTCTCTACACTCGAAGTGCCCTGGATTTCAGTGTTTTCCCGACGCTGCTTCTCGTAGCGACCGTGTTTGGACTTGCTCTCAATATCTCGTCTACGAGGCTTATCCTCTCGCAGGGTGAGAGCTTCAGTGGTCGGATTGTTATTGCGTTCAGCAACTTCGTGGTTGGTACGACCGGCACCGAAGGTCTGGTCATCGGCGTCATCATTTTTGTGATCCTGATTGCAGTTCAGTTCATCGTTATTACCAAGGGGGCGACGCGGGTTGCAGAGGTGGCAGCCAGATTCACTCTGGACGCTCTTCCCGGTAAACAGATGGCCATTGAGGCGGAGTACAACTCGGGAGCAATTACCGAGGAAGTGGCGGCGAAGCGGAAGAACGAACTGGAGCGGGAAGTTGACTTCTATGGCGCTATGGATGGTGCGAGTAAGTTTGTCAGCGGTAACGTCAAGATCGGCATCCTCATAACGGTGATCAATATTGTCGGCGGCATCGTCGTTGGTGTGACCTTGCACGGTGAATCCATGGCGGACGCGTCCCAGACCTACATCCGCCTTGCCGTCGGCGACGGTCTGGTGACTCAGTTCCCGGCGCTGTTGATCTCAACGGCAACCGGCATCATCGTCACGCGTGCCATCTCGGATGGAACTTTCGGCAAGGATGTCACGGATCAGTTCACACGACAGAGCATGATCTACTGGATTGCCGCCGTGTTCCTGTTGGTTCTCGGCGTTCTGCCGGGATTTCCGTGGTATGTGCTCATCCCGCTCGGCGGTTTGAGCGCATTTCTGGCGTTCAGACTGGGACGGAAGCAATTGGCCGATGAGAAGGAGAGCATGGCGGAGCAGGCAACAACCCGGGAGTCGGAGGCCCCAGCCGAGATCTCCCCCGTTGCCCCGCTTGATCCGCTCTCTCTTGAGCTTGGTTACGGCCTGGTTCCTTTGGTGGACCGTGACAAGGGCGCCGAGTTGCTTGATCGGGTCACTCGGATTCGACGGGAGACCGCTTTGGATCTAGGGCTGGTTGTGCCTCGTATCCGGATCATTGACAACATGCGATTGGAACCGAGCGAATACTGTTTGAAGATACGCGGTGTTGAGGTCGGGCGAGGGACTATTCGCATGGGCCACTACCTGGCAATAAATCCGGGAAGCATCAGTGAAGAGGTTTCCGGAGAGCGAACGACTGATCCGGCATTTGGTTTACCGGCCCTGTGGATCACTGAAGAGCAACGCGAATCTGCAGAGCGTGCCGGCTACACGGTGGTTGATGCACCGTCCATAATCGCAACTCACCTTACTGAGATCATCAAGCGGCACGGTGCAGATATTCTCGGACGTCAGGAAGTCAAAGGAATGCTTGACGCTCTTCGCCGAGACTACCCGGCGGTGGTTGATGATGTGCAGAGCACGCTCTCCGTCGGTGAGATCCAGAAGGTGCTTCAGGGGTTGCTCAGCGAGCAGGTGTCAATTCGGAATATGGTGGCGATTCTTGAGACCCTTGCGGATTATGCTCCGGTCGCGAAGGAACCAAGCTATCTAATCGAAAAGGTGCGTCAGGCACTCGCTCGTCAGATTTGTTTTCAGTACGCGGATGAAGATCGGATTCTGCGAGTAATTACCCTTGCTCCCGGCCTGGAGCAGCGGATCGTTGACTCCCGCATGGAGACCGCTGGAGGTATTGTGCCCGCGCTGCCGCCGGACACTCAGCGCAAGTGGATCAACGCGCTCACGAACACGGTACGAGGAGTCCAGAATCAGGGGCATCTGCCCGTGATTCTCTGTTCCGAAGCAGCCAGATCGCTCGTGAGGGCGAGCTCATCAAGAGAGGTGCGGGATCTGGTCGTTCTGTCGGTCCCGGAGATCATATCAGACATCCGAGTTGAAGCAGTAGCAGAGATTGGCATCGAGGAGTGAGGCAGATGGAGTACTTTGTCGAGCAGGCGATCACGCATCGGGAAGCGGAAGCAAAGATTCGAGAGAAATATGGCGATCATGCCCGAATCATGCATCACCGGACCGTTCGCGTGGGTGGATTTCTCGGCCTGTTCAGTCGCGAAGGGGTGGAGGTAACCGGGTATTTCTCCAATGAGCCGCGCATTCGGAAAACCATTCCAGCTTCTGAGAAGAATCTGGAGGAAGAAAAGAAGAAGCTTCTGGAAGTGATGAAGGGGGGCGAGGATCACAGTGTGAGTGCCATACTGGAGGAGATCCGGAGTCTCAAGGACAGTCTGGATACTCGTGACAGTACCGAACCTGGACATCCGACCATCGCTCACGTCCGACAGGTTCTTGGCGAGAACGACTTCTCACCGAGGTTCACGGCCAGGATGATCGAGCGACTGCGCAGGGAACTGTCGGTGGACCAGCTCGAGGATCAGGAGTTGGTATTGGAACATGTCCTCTCGTGGGTTGGTGATTCCATCCGTCTCCACGAGCCGAGGTCAAGCGGCAGGCCTGAGATTTTCGTTCTGGTAGGACCTACCGGCGTCGGAAAGACAACGACAATTGCCAAGCTGGCGGCCATGTACGGGCTGGATCGGGAGATGGCGAAATCACGGGACATTCGGATCCTCACAATTGACAATTACCGCATTGGCGCCCGTCAGCAGATTGAGACGTACGGGCAGATCATGGACGTTCCTGTCTCATTTGTGGAGTCGGCGGAGGAGATGCGCAAATATCTCGCGCTCTATGAGGAGGCGGATATGATATTCGTTGACACGATCGGAAAAAGCCCCCGCGATTTCCGGCGACTGGGTGAGATGAATGAGTTGTTGGCCAGCTGCGGCTCCCGGGCCCGGGTGCATCTTGCCGTCAGTGCGACAACCAAGACAGCGGATGTCAGGGAGATTGCCACGCAGTTTGAGCCGTTCAAGTATGAGGCCGTTGTGGTGACCAAACTGGACGAAACAACTCGTGCAGGGAATATCATCAGTGCTCTGTCGGAGAAGGACAAGCCGATCTCCTTCATAACGGACGGGCAGCGGGTCCCTCAGGATATCGAGCGTGCAACAGTGCTCCGCCTCCTGACCCATTTGGAGGGATTCGGCGTGACCCGAGAGCGATTGGATGAGCGATTCGGGAAAATCCCGGTGCGGAGCGCGTGATGACGGATCAAGCAGAGACTCTTCGAGAGATGATGCGACAGAAATCGCCCGTCGTTTCGTCCTCACACACACGGGTCATTACAGTGGCGAGCGGCAAGGGCGGGGTGGGCAAG
>DAOWMR010000401.1 GCA_030642995.1 Spirochaetales bacterium | reverse complement strand
GCAGGGATCCTACCTCGGCGACGGTGGCCAGGACCGTGTCCGGATCGTCGGTGTGAATGTGGATGTGGGATGTCGTTTTGTCTCCCGCGACGATCACTGAATCGCCCAGCGAGCCCAGCTTCTTCCGTAACCTCGCAGGATCGGAATTCGACCCAAGGAGCGAGAACTCGAGACAGAACCGGCGCAAGCTCAAATCGATCTCTCCGTGATCATCACGACGCGATCCGGCGAGTTGCTTCAATTCGTCGGCATCGGGGAACGGAACGGGATCGGGAACCAGGGCCTGGAGGAGAGCCCTCGCGACACAGAGAAACCCAAGACCTCCGGCGTCCACCACACCCGCGTCACGCAGTTCCGGGAGCTGTTCCCGAGTCTCGGCTAGTGCTTCAAACCCTGTCTTGAGAACACGAGCTGCGAACGCCTGTCCATTGGAACCTGTTTCCGTGGCCGCCGACTCTGCGCATACCCGCATCACCGAGAGAATCGTGCCTTCCTTGGGCTCCGCAACTGCCTGATACGCCAGCCGCGATCCAAGTTGTAATGCCCGTGCAAGTTCAGCCGTGTCGACGCTGCTCTTGGAGTCCAGACCTTCAAGGAGGCCCTTCACAAACTGTGCAAGGATGACACCGGAGTTACCTTGTGCGCCAAGTAGCACGGCGGATTTGAGCGCCTCTGAGATATTCGATGACTCGTCGGCCCGGACGGAGCGGAGCACCGCTTGGACGGTTTGCGTCATATTGGAACCCGTGTCCCCGTCCGGAATCGGAAAGACATTGAGAGCATTGATCAACTCCCGGTGCTCGCTGAGATACTGCGAAGCATCGGCTAACGCTGCAAGCACAAATTGCCCGGCAACATCGTTCACAGAACCTTACTCCCGTAGCTGTTTGTCCCGATTGTCGACAATCGAAATTCCGTAACGGGCCAGTCGCTCGTCAACCGTCGCCAAGACCCATCCTCTCATCTGGCGGAGTCTGTCCTCCAGTCGCGCTCGGAGTTCGTCGATCAGTTCTTTGGCCTCGTCCTGACCGAGCAGGCCTTTTCTCACAAGGTTGTCAACAATCTCACGAAATGGCTCAACGTCCATGCCCATTGCATCAACGTTGAAGAGAAGTCCCATACGCGTGATGTTCTTCACCGAGTTCCGACCCGCACGTGTGAGTGCTCGGATAAAACCAGCCGTGGAGCCGAGCAACGGCGCGGTCAAATCGGGCTGTGACTGAAGGAGCGCACGGATCAGGGTAATGCCGGTGATGTCCTCATCCGTGTCATTGTCAAGAACCCGAATGTCTTCGCCCTTTCGCACGAGTCTTGCTATATCATCAAGATTGATCATCCGGCTCTGTTGAGGATCGTAGAACTTCCGGTTCTGATACTTTCGAATTACGTATTCCATCGTGTCTCACCTCCCATGATAGCTTCATTCTGCATACGTGAACACCTAACCTTGCGACGCTTCCTCGTGGCGGTCGCGAGGGTTGATGTATTTTTCGTACGAGCCATCCAGAAGCTCTCGCGGTACCCCAAGACGGACAGGGTCAACGGCGAAGTATCGCCCATCACCGGTCGCGTGGACTTTGCCATCGTCGTCGCCGACCAGGCGAGATTGCATTGTCACGATACGTCGCGTGGACTTCAGAACGGTGGTCTCCACCATCATCGTGCTCCCCAGCAGCACGGGAGCACGGAAGGCGACAGCCAGCCGCATCGTGACGACAGGCCGGCCGGCCAGCCATGCGGCAGCCCCCATCACTTCATCCAGCACGGCGGAGATACTCCCGCCGTGAGCACGCCCCGGGGGGCCCTCACAACCGGTACCGAAGGTCACGCGTGCGGCAACCTCGCCGGATTCACGGTGCCGGAGATAACTGATCGTCACTCGATCGCCACCACTGCCGCCGGTGAGAAACTGATCTCCGCCCGTCTGCATCGGCGGTTTTACAATTTCTTCCCAACCGTCGGCTGCGGTACGGAGATCATGGTTCAACTTGACCCTCCCGGTGGTCACACCCAGACAGCATCAGAAACGTGCACCCATCAGTAACTATAGGTGGCCTCCACAAAGAAGTGGTCCTGCCCGTCAAGCATACCGAACGTCGTGAACGGATCGTTCTCCAATCCACCCTCTTCGGATTCCTGTAGACTGAAGAACAGATTCGCGCCGATGTCGAGATCAAACGCGTCACCAATCGCGTACGATGCCGCCGGCCTGATCATGAAGTCTCCGTACTTTGCCGTGGCGAAATTATCGTAGGTCTCAGGGAAATTGTAGATGCCGGTGAGTCCCAGTTCCAGCGTGTCGTCCACCAGTCTCTGGGTGCCATGTACCATCACGGTGGATTGCAGCGCGCCTTTCTGGCCGCTGATCAGCGGGCTGAACTGCGCGGCATAGGCGCTTGCGTAGTAGCTCTCCGATTTATTGAACGATGCAGGAACCGTCGGATCAAGCACGTACCCGTAGTCGCTCACCTTGCTGTAGTTCAGGGTAATCTTCTGCGACAGCTGTATGTTGGCGGTGAACCCGCTCGAGAATCCATACCCTGCGCCAACAACGTAGTGGATCCAGGGGTTCTTCACGTAGGGATCACTCCCGTCCAAATCGTCGGTCAGGAAGAATGCCGCTTCGCCTCTCAGATCCACACCCGCAACGGGCCAGGCGAAGTCCGCCCCAATCACGTGGATCCGATTGAATCCGAGGGTGATCCCGGTCGGCACTCCAATAAAGAGTGACGGCATCACTTCCTGCATCGCGATGTCCACGCTGTCAATGTCAGGAAGATGGTCCCAGGCGTAGAGATAGCTCATCGACAGGTCCACACCCGTTAGCAGGAAACTGGCGCGTGCGCCGGATTGAAAACTCTCCAACTCTGGAATGGGCGAACTGACGGCAAATGTCACACCCTCGAGTTCGGGAGGCAACAGACCGGAAAGGTCTGGAAGCTTCGGCTCCGGATAAGTCGGTACGAAGACGGCCTCGATATCCATGAAGTAGGTCGGATAGGCATTCAATCGTACGACGTTCACTGGTAGTTTGTCCGGCGAAAGGAAGTTTGAG
>DAOWMR010000026.1 GCA_030642995.1 Spirochaetales bacterium | reverse complement strand
GTGAAGTGGGTCTTCTCGGAACCGAGCGGCCCGCGCTGGGCGATGATCCGTTCCGCGTTCTGATCCGCCCAATGAACCGGGGGGGTAGTGATGGTTTCTCGTCGACTGGTATCCATGGACTACGAGTATACAAAAAAACGGCGGACCTCACTCTCCCGGCTCGCCCTTCAGCCCGATCTCCTCGGCGACGGTTCGCATGGCCTCGATTGTCTCGGTGATGAGTTCGCCCAACTCCATGCCGAGCATCTCAACTCCCTGCTGGATGATCTCCCGGTTCACACCGGCTGCGAAGCTCTTCTGGTTCCACTTCTTCTTGACGCTCTTCGCCTTCATGTCCAGAACGCTCTTCGACGGTCGCATGAGCGCAGTTGCGGTGATCAGGCCGGTGAGTTCATCGGTGGCAAAAAGCGCCTTTTCCATTTGGTGTTCGGGCTTGATGTCGGTGACCAGACCCCAGCCGTGGCTGAGAATGCTGCGGATGTAGTCACTCGGCCACTCTTCCGCCTCCAGGATCTCCTTCGTCTTCTCGCAGTGCTGTTCCGGGTACATCTCCCAATCCAGATCGTGCACGAGCCCGATGATGCCCCATTTCTCCTCGTCCTCGTTCCATTTCTTCGCGAAATGCCGCATCACCGCTTCAACGCTCAGGCCGTGCCAGATAAGCCTTTCGTTCTTCGTGTACCGTTTGAGAAGCGCAAATGCCTGGTCTCTCGTTGGTGTCATTGGTTGCTCCAGAGTAGTTTTCGTGAGTTTCTCATCTGAGGCGGTCCTGCGTCTATGGCCGCCGGCACCCGGCCCGCCCGCAGTTGAACCGCTTGATGCACGCCGCAGCTATACGTATACTATACGTATGAGAAAGAAACTGACCATCACGGTGGATGAGAGGATCTATGCAGGGCTTCACCGAGTAATTGGCAGACGGAAAATCAGCGAGTTTATCGAATCCCTGGTGGGTCCACAGGTCCTTCAGACAGACCTTGAAGCCGGCTACCGCAACATGGCCGCGGACGAAGCCCGCGAAACAGAAGCGGTTGAATGGGCCGAAGCCACGGTCACGGACGTTGCAGATGAAGCGCGGTGAAGTTTGGTGGGTGAGTTTCCAACCGGCGGTTGGTGGGGAAATCAGGAAGAGACGTCCAGCAGTGATCGTCAGTAATGATGTTTCCAATCAATTCCTCAATCGGCTGCAGGTAGTTCCGTTGACCTCCAACACTGAGCGTCTCTATCCAAGCGAGGCGTATGTCTCAGTCAACGGAGAACGAAGAAAAGCAATGGCCGACCAGCTCACAACGGTCAGCAAATCTCGGCTGTCAGACAGCCTTGCGAAACTCTCCCCTTTGGATGTCGAACAAGTCGAAAAGGCCATACGTGTTCAACTTGGATTGAACTAGGATGGAAGGCTACTGAGAATTCAACGAGGTTTCGGCCGATACAAGAACCAAGATGACGTTGTTTTTGCCATCTGCATGGCGCACAAGCCTGGTGATAGCGTTGGTGCTCACGACCTCCCTGACGGGGATGTTTGCCGCCGAGAACACGGGCGCCGAGGATATCGGCGTCACCGAGGATATGGTGCACGAACTTGAGGGCTACGCCAGCTGGTACGGGGGCAAGTTCCAGGGACAGCTCACTGCGAACGGTGAGGTGTTTGACACGGCCAGGCTCACGGCGGCGCACAAGACTCTCCCCTTCGGCACAATCGTTGAGGTAACTCACCTCGGAAACGGTCGAACGGTGGAGGTTCGGATCAACGACCGCGGCCCCTTCGTTGAAGGCCGCGTGATTGACCTGTCGCGGGCCGGCGCCGATGCGCTTGATATGACCGGGGAGGGTGTGGCGCCGGTTCGATTGAGGATTGTGTCCGAGCCGGACGAGCCGATGCGGAGCATTCAGATTGGTTCGTTTGGTGTGAGAGCAAATGCCGAGGCCGTAGCGCGGCAAATTGCGGACATGGGAATCCCCGCGACCATCGAGTCCGGCGCCGGAACGCCGGGTAATTCGGTCTTTCGGGTGGTCGTGCCGAATGTCCCGGAGTCTTCACTGGCGCTCATGCTGGACAGACTTGGCAAGATCGGATTCAATTCAGTGTTGGTTCGATCTCGGTAGCGACTAGCTCGCCACTCCGGCGAGGCGGAGCAATCGAATCAGCTCCGGATCCACGAGATCTCCACCCTCAATCAGCTCGGCAGCTATTTCCTTCAGCGTCAGCAACTCGTCGTTGAAACTGATTGCGACATCAAGACTTGCGCCTGCCTGCAGCAGAATCTTGAGAATCTCTTCCTGGGTCTCCCCGGTGAACAACGCCCACCGGACAGCCACGGCCAGCGGCGTGAGTTGCTGTCCTTCCAGGGCAATGGTACCGTCCACGTCCGCACCGGCATCCGTGAACAGTGCCACGAGATCCACCACATCAAATCCGGCCACCCCGGCCAGGACCGCTGCGTGCAGGAGTTTGAACGTGGACCCCTCAACCACGAACAGAGCCTCCAGATCGGCGTCGGCCGCGACGACAGTTCGAAGGATTTCCCGGTGATATGAAAGGTCGGGGGCCTGGCCACGGAGTACCGGTATGAGCCCACTCGCGAGCACCACGGCCGGGATGTTGTCGTCGGTCCTGACGTCCACCGACCCGCCTTCCTGGACATATGTCCTGACCGTGGCAAGATCGTCGGCCCGGATCGCCTTGACAAAGCTCTCGGCGCTGATGGACGGCGGCAGCCTCTCGAGCTGAACCGTGATCACCTCACTCCGGGCGCGGTCCACCTGGATGCGACGCTCGCGGTATCCGTCTTTGCTCACCCGGATTGACAGGCTGTCACTGGCTCGCAGAACGCCCCGATAGACACTCTGGCCCACCCAGAGCCCGTTGATGAATATGTCTGAGTTCTGAGGAACTGTACGAAGCGTGAACTTGACCAGATTGGAAATTTCCTCGCTCTCGAGGAGGGACAGGCCCTGAGGATCCTTTGGCACCGGGAGCAGACGCAGTTCATCTATCTGATCGAGCTTCTCGGCGACCTCAGCCGACGAGACGGGGAGTGACACCACAACATCGGACAGAGACTCCGAGGTGGCCCGAACAATATCAAGGAACTCCCCGACCAGACTTGGGCGTGATGCAGTGGCTGCCGCCTCGATCTGTCGCAGTTTGTCTGCCAACTGAGCAGCCAGCTTGTCACTGTTCTCCATCGCAAGGGGATCAACCGCCGCCGCCTCACCAGCGCTAACGCGCGGCGCCGCGTTGCCGAGCCCGACGAGCGCGTCTCGCACGGTCACATTCTCCGCCGCTTCGGATTCCACGAGCTGATTCAGATCCAGCGACGGCGGAAGTACGACGACCGACCCTTCCGAAACGGCAATCTCATCCTGTTCATCGGTTGATACACTGAACCTGGTCCCGGTGACCCGATAGAGTGCCTGCGGCGTCCGCACCCGGAAAACCTCGCCTGAGGCGAGATACGATACCTTCACCGCGACGGTACCCGAGTCCAGCACGAGTTCAAGGATCGGACGCTCCGCGGACCCGCCGGACATCCATACCGCCACCGAAGCTTCTCCGTAGACCCGGGCAACGGCGCGATCACCGAACTGGATGTCAACGAATGAGTCAGTGCCGATATCAATTACTTCGTGGTCGGATAGAGAATCTCCGACGGCGAGATCACGAGCCCCGTCCTGGAGCTGCACTTCACCACCGGCAGCCGTCAGATATGCAGTCTGCCGCTCTGGGATGGGAATCGACGGAGCCTGCGCATCCGCCGTGGGGGGTGTTTCTTGCTCACCGCCGCACGCGCTCAGAAAGACGGCACTCAGACCGACAATCGCAACCCGCACAGCAATGGAGCGGATACTCACGTTCATACCGCGATCCCGTCCTAGACGCGAGGCCCGTCCGAGACGCTACGAGTGTATCCCCTTCCCCAATGAATGCCAACAACATCACGAGGACCACAGTTCAGGCGGTCAGTTGACCGTCTGAACGAGTTCTTCGAACCGTTCCCGCTCAACCACCTCTTCGGAGAGCAGTGTTTCGGCAACACGCTCAATTTCCGGCCGCTTCTCGGAGAGGGTTGTGAGGACGTGGTTGTACCGCTCGTCAATGATCCGGGCGGTTTCTTCATCGATGTAGGTCTGTGTGGTTTCCGAGTATTCCCGCTGGAGAAATCCACCGTCGTCCAGAAAGCTACCGCCACGACGGGACGGCAGGTAGACGTTTCGGAACTTGTCGCTCATGCCGTAGTCGGTGATCATCTTGCGGGCAATCTCGGCAGCCCGGGTCAGATCGTTACCGGCCCCGGTAGACACATCCTCAAACTCGATCTCTTCCACCGCGCGCCCCGCCAAGAGGACATCTATCCTGCCCAGCAATTCACGCTTGGTGAGAAGCAACCGTTCCTCTTCCGGCAATTGGAGGGTATACCCCAGTGCTCCAAGCCCACGAGGCACAATCGATATTTTCTCGACTGGATCTGCCTCCGGCGTCAGATACGCCATGAGTGCGTGTCCGGTCTCATGGTAGGCAACGATGTTCCGCTCACGTTCCTGAACCAGCCGATTCGGGCGTGAGAGCCCCGCGAGCGTCTTTTCGATTGCCTCGGAGAAGTCTTGCTGGGTCACGCGCTTCCGCTTGGAACGTACCGCGAGGAGCGCCGCTTCATTGATGATGTTCGCCAGATCCGCGCCCGCCAGCCCCGCAGTGGCCCTCGCCACGAGAGTCATGTCAACCGCAGAGTCCAACTTCACATTTTTCGCGTGCAGCGCGAGGATCTGCTCGCGACCAATGAGGTCCGGCTTGTCAATGAGGACCTGCCGGTCAAATCGACCCGGGCGCAGGAGAGCAGGGTCCAGGATCTCAGGTCGATTGGTCGCTGCGAGCACAATGACGCCCGTTTCGGCGTCAAATCCATCCATCTCAACAAGCAACTGGTTCAGCGTCTGCTCGCGCTCGTCGTTGCTGCCGATCCCGGCGGTCGCTCGGCTCTTGCCGATGGCGTCCAATTCGTCTATGAACACAATTGCCGGAGACTTGCCTCGGGCCTGCTTGAACAGATCCCGGACGCGGCTTGCGCCGACGCCAACGAACATCTCCACGAAATCCGCTCCCGAAAGCCGAAAGAATGGAACACCTGCCTCACCGGCAACGGCGCGAGCAAGGAGGGTCTTTCCGGTTCCCGGGGCGCCCACCAGCAGGATTCCCTTTGGAATCCGCCCGCCAATTTCATCGTACCGTTCCGGGTTCTTGAGAAAATCGACAATCTCCTCGAGCTCCGCCTTGGCTTCATCGGCACCCGCAACATCATTGAAGGTCATACCGGTCTCCCCTTCGGCGACAATGCGGGATTTGTTCTTTCCGATGGACAGGATGTCCGAGCCCATAATCCCTCCCTTTCGGGACATGCGACGCCAGAAGTAGAAGATGAGACCGAGCGGCAGAAGCCATCCAAGGATCGAGGTCAGCCAGGCGATAGATTGCTCCTGCACGGCGTAGTACTCGACATGGTGTTCATCGAGCAGGTCAACGAAGGATGGATCGTCCACCGGTACGGACTGGTAGAGCGGAACCATGTCGGCCGCATCACTTCGCAGACCGAGGCCCACCAGGTTATCCGCCCCAATTTCCACCCGCGTGATCTCACCGGATACCACTCGCGCCTTGAACACGCTGTACTCAACCGTCGGCACCTGATTGGCGGCACCCCAACCGACCACCAATTGGCCCAGCATGATACAGGCCAGCAGGATGAGCGGTAACCACTTCACGATTGTCCTTCGCCAGTTGCGGGGCTTCTCACCGGTTGAATCAGACTCTGAACTACTGGGAACATCAAATGCATTCCGGCCTACCTGATCACTCATTGGTCACTCCTATCGAAGGTACTGCAAGATTCGTGCCAGCCTATCTTCTGCAACTCTTTGTTCTTCAACGACTTAGGAGACTTCGATTGGGAAGAACGTTCCCATTTGATCTGATTGAGTCACAATGACCCATGATCTGGATTACAAACTGTAATGTGGCCGGGCGGTGATCGCATCGCCGGAGGCAAATGGCGATGGACGGGCGGGCGCTCGCGGGATACCCTTAGCCAGGAGGAAGAAATGAAGGCGTTTGCAGGGATTGCTCTTGCCGTGGTCATCGCACTCTTGACGTTTGCCGGTTGCGCGAGCGATGAAGCGCGAGCTGTCCGGTCGGGCGACCTTGGAGCAATCCAGGATTACATCCGAAGCGGCGGAGACGTGAACGCCCCGCAGCGAGGTAACGAGACACTGCTCATGATCGCGGCCGAGGCAAATCAGTATGAGTCGGCGAGCCTGCTGATTGACAACGGAGCCGATATTCGGGCCTGGGACAACCGAGGCCGAACCGCGCTGATGTACGCCGCGAGCGCGGGGAGCAATCCGATTGTTGCTCTCCTTCTTGAACACGGTGCGGTGGTGAACGCGCAGGACTCCTCCGGAAAGACACCACTTATCCACGCAACCGATGCCGGACGAACTCAGATCGTAGACATCCTTCTTGGAGCGGGGGCGGATCCGTCCCTCCGGACCGACTCCGGACGCACGGCGCTCTTCTTCGCCGTTGACGAGAATCACTACGCCATCGCGGAGGCCCTCCTTCGAATCGGGGCGGATGCCAATGCAATGGACAACGACGGGATGACGCCGATTTTCAGCGCACTGGGCTCAGACCAGGCATCCGTCCTCGACCTTCTCCTCTCCTATGGCGCCGATCCCACGGTGAGAGACTCGAACGGAAACACACTGATCATGTTGACAGCCGCCTCGGACAACTCGGCCGGACTGGAACTCCTCCTCCGTGCGACGCCGGAACTCATTGATGTTGCGGATTCGGACGGCTGGACCGCCGTCATGCGCGCACTGGAAAAGAGCGCTGAGTCCCGGTCCGGGCTCACCAGATCCGCTGATCTTCTCTTGCGCCACGGGGCCGGGGTCGGCTACCGCGGTGCCCCCCCGGCGACAGTGGCGCACGCAGCCGCAAGATCAGGCAACCTTGACGTGCTCTCGGCACTGCTCGGCGTCGGCATGAGTACGCGACTGGGCGCCCGCGGCGGCGATGGTGTTCCGGATTCCGAAGGTACCCCTCTGGTCATTGCATCGCTGGACAGTCCGGATTACCTCCGGCGCCTGGTTCAGGCCAGGGCTGATCTCAATGTGACTAATCCACGGGGCGAGACACCACTCATCGTTGCCTCGAAGGATGGGAACGACGATGCCGTCCAATTGCTCCTGCAGTTCCGCGTCCAGATTGACCTCGCCGACCGGGGTGGACGGACGGCACTCATGTTCGCGGCAAGTGGGCAGGAAGACATAGTCCGACAACTGCTTGTCGCGGGGGCCGGGACCGGGACAAGGGATCTGGCAAACAACACACCCCTCCACTTCGCAGCCCAGTCGGGAACGCCCGGGATCGTCCGCATCCTCCTGACCGCCGGAGCCGACGTTAGCGCCACCAACGCGGCAGGCAACGCACCGATCGACGTTGCCCAGTCCAATCCCGCCGGCACGGAGATCATAGACATACTCATCGAGGCGGGAGCCACAACGGAGTAACACATGCAACAGGGGAACTCCTTCTCGGTCTTCATCATCATTCTGCTTCTTCTGAGTGGAGGATCCATGTCAGCGATGTCTCGCGTTGAACAGAAACCGGCGATAACCGACAACCAGTGGCAGGTGATTGCCCATCGGGGCGGCAGGCAGCTGCGTCCGGAGAATACCCTGATCGCCTTCCACAATGCAGTTGAGCTCGGTGTCGATGCACTTGAATTTGATGTTCATGGTACCCGTGACGGCACGCTCGTTGTCATTCACGACGGCACCGTGGACCGAACGACAGACGGCACCGGCGCGGTGTCCGATCTCACCATTGAGGAGATCAAAGCCCTCGACGCCGGTTACAACTGGCCGGTCAAGGAAAATTCAGCCGGCCATCCGTACCGGGGCGCCGGCGTGACGATTCCCACGCTTGATGAAGTTCTCACCGCCTTCCCAGACACCCCGATGGTGATAGAGATCAAGCAGGCCGATCCATCAATCGTTGAGATGTTTGGCTTGATGCTGCGGGAGCACGATCGCGCACGCAATACAATCGTGGCCAGTTTTCACCCCGAAGTGATGGAGGAGTTCCGTCGCATGTTTCCGGAATTCCCCACATCCGGCACTGAGCCCGAGATCCGGCGATTCTTTGTGCTCAACAAGCTCTTTCTCGGGCGCTCATTCCGACCCGTGATGGACGCGTTTCAGGTCCCTGAGCAGTCCGGCAATCTCAAGGTCATCACGCCTAGATTCGTTCGTGTTGCCCAGAGCCGGGGTATTGCCGTCCACGTGTGGACGGTCAACGAGTTGGAGGACATGGGCCGGATGGTGAACGCCGGGGTGGATGGGATCATCACCGATCGGCCGGACCGCCTACTCGAACTTCTGGGCCGATAATCTGCTATACCTCAAAGCCCAACAGCAATCCGGAGTGCCCATCGAGCACGGATCCGTCCGCGCCGGCAAATACCCGTTCACTGTCGGTCGGGCGCAGACCGGGACGCAGGTATACCGCATCTGCAGAACTCACCGCCCCGGCCGCTGCCGACACTGCACCTTCGCCAAACCCCGCTGGTCGGAGCGTTTTGGCAATCTGCCCATCCGGTCCATCGGCGAGGTTACCGGCGAGAAAGACCATTCTCACGGGCTCGGGTCGCTTGTTTGAAGGGAGTACCCGCGGCGGCCTGCCGCGACGGCGAGGCACAGGCTGTGGCTTTGGGACGAACAGGTCGGCGGACTCACTCACAAAGAGAAGAAGCCGATCCACCTGATTGCTGAGAGTTTCCCCGGCGCCGGAGAAGTCAACGCTGTAGACGTCGATGTTGATCTCGGGCGATACACCGAGTCGCGCGGCGACAACCTGACGCGACTGAATATCATTCCGATCCTCCGACCCCGACACGAAACGGGTAACTGATCCGAGAATGGGCAGCTGCGTAAGTACCGCCGATCCGCTCTCATAGTCGGTTTCGCCGTAGTGGGACCAATCCCATGCATAGTCGTATTTCAAACCAAGGCGGCCAAGTTGGTCGGCGACAATCGTAACTACGTTATCTTCCCGAATCCGATCCCTGCCGGCGAGCAGCGGCGAGCGCCGATGCTGGCCACAACCCTGGAGGCAGACGCACGAGATATTGTTTTCCGCGATGAACCGGGCAAGCGGATCGAGCCTGGGTCCGGAATCCCTCCCTGGGAAGAGTCCCAGGTCCAGCGTAAGAATCGAAAAACGCATGCTCTGAGCATACCGTGTCCGAATAGTCGCGTCGAGGGTCAGTCAGTCAATTGAATGATGGATCGATCAAAAGATGGTTCGATCGTTTCGCCGGGCGGCACGATGAGCACCTCTGCGGAGTCCCACTCCCCGCTCAAGATTCGACGCATCAGGCCATCATCACCAGCCACTTCATCATACTCCCATTCCAGGTAGGCGGCGGAATCACGGGTTGCAGATCGATATTCCTCTCTATGGAGCTCAGGCCACACAAGGTAGGCGCACCGATCATAGGCACGAAGCCATTCCTGTTCCATGTCCATCAGGTATTCCGCGTTCTCCTCACCGTACCGAGCCACGTAGTCTGCGCGGGTCCGTTCAACGCGCTCCTTGCCCGGAATCGGGGTTTGCTCAATCCATCCTGGTGTGTACCAGTAGGTGCCCGGGTGACGATCGAAGTACTCCTGATACCGCTCCCGCGAACCCACAATGAGCGTCATGCAGTCGTGAGCCCGTGGAACCACCACCGGATAGTGCCGGGACCGAAGGCCACAGATCGCATTTGAACACAGTCCGTACGCCAGGACAATTGCATCAGCATCGGCTCCGTGGCCCCCCGCCGCCGGTTTCCCCGAGTCATGCTTCTCCGCCGCCACGTCAATGAGGTCGATCTCGGCCTGGAGATTTTTGCGCAATTGGTCAGGCTGATTGTGCAACTCCTGTTCCATGAAATGCAGGATCAAGCTGCTCTCGCACGTAGCTGCCACGAGCGAGATCTCGCGAGTCATTACACTGCAGGCGATGACGTGGAGCTTCATCGCGATTGAGATTAGTGGAATCGCCGCCGAGTCGCAACGGCTTCATCAGGTACTGACATCTCGAGCCCATGAACGCTGTTGCCGGTGAGTCAGGAACGGCCTACAATCGTTAGTGAGCTTCGATTTCGGAGGTGCTGTTGTGAAGCCTTTCCATTGGGGCCTACTGGCCACGGTTTTCTGCGCAATTGTGCTGCTGTCCGCGTGTCCCACCGATCAGGTAGACACGATCGCACCTGCTGAGATCACGGCATTTGTCGCTACTGTCCTGTCTGCCAATTAACATGAATTTACAGATTTCCTTGTTGTTTGAGAGCTTCGCGAGCAGATTCTATCTTGCGTAGGATCTCTTCACCTTTCGCCTTCCAGGTATAGGGCTTTGGATTCATGTTTCGCTCCGCAATGTAGTCCTCGATATCGCGTATGAGCGGCCGCACACCGGTGAAGCTTCCGTGTCGGATGACTTCTTCGGTCAGCTCGCCGAAGAACCGCTCAACAAGGTTCATCCAGGAACTGCTTGTCGGAGTGAAGTGCAGATGGAATCGTGGACGTTTCTCCAACCACGTCACGATCTTCTCATGCTTGTGCGTGGAGTAGTTGTCGAGGATGAGATGGAGCTCAATCTCCTTGGAAGTCTCGCGGTCGATCTGCTTCAGGAACCTCAGCCATTCTACGTGCGTATGTCGTTTCTCAGTCCGCGAGATGAGTTTCCCATCAAGATAGTTCAGTGCAGCGAACAGGGTGATCGTTCCGTGGCGCTTGTAATCATGGGTACGCGTGGAGATGTGACCTATCCCCAGCGGCAATCCTGGTTGTGTACGCTCCAGGGCCTGACACTGGCTCTTCTCGTCGCAGCATAGCACCAAGGCCCGTTCAGGTGGATTCAGATACAGGCCGATGACATCCCAGAACTTCTGCTCAAACTGCTTATCCGTTGAGGCCTTGAACGTCCGGCTCAGATGGGGTTTCAGATCATTCGCCTGCCAGAAACGGTGCACACTGTCCGGTGAGATACCGACGTTGGCAGCCATACTGCGCACCGTCCACCGCGTTCTCGGCCGTACCGGGCGCGTTGCCTCGGTTATCACTCGCTCGATCACTTCCGGTGGGATCTCCGCCGGACGACCACTGCGCGGTCGATCGACCAATCCGTCGATCCCTTCGCGCTCGAATCGCTGCGACCACTTGTTCACACACGCTACGCTGACCCCAAACTCGGCGGCCACATCAACCTGCCTCACCCCTGCAGCTCTTCTCAATACGATTGCCGCTCGAAGGCTGTCCCGCTGTGCCGTCGTGTGCGCCTTGACCCTGCGCTCCAGTTCCCTTCGTTCGTCTTCGGTAATCTCAACTATTGATATAGGTCGTGCCATACCACAGTATGGCATGAATCAACTATTCTTTCAACCTAATTGCCGGACAGGACACTAGGGGGCTTTCGCAAGCTGGGCAGTCGCCTGCAGGGGCACCCCGCGAGGGTGAAGTGGCCCGAGGTGGTTGAGAGCTCGAGTGGCCCACTGGGGCAAGGCTTGTCCGTTGCGAACGGACTTGCGCTGGCGAACAGGCTCTCCGGTAGCTGCGGCCGGGTCTATTGCCTGGTGGGTGATGGTGAACTGCAGGAAGGAATCATGTGGGAGGCAATCCTCTCCGCATCGCACCATAAGTTGGCCGGTCTGACGTTGATCGTTAGCTACAACGATCTGCAAATTGACGGAACTGTGAGCCGTATCAAGGGGATTCAGCCGCTTGCCGCCAAGTTTGATTCGTTCGGTTGGCACACGGCTGAGATTGATGGGCACGACATCGGAGCCATCATCGATGCGTTTGCTGCTGCACGGGCCGAGATGTCCAAGCCGACGGTGGTGATAGCCAATACAGTTATGGGTCGTGGAGTGTCGTTCATGGAGAACCTTGCCAAGTGGCACGGCACCTGTCCGTCGGCCGAAGAAACGGTTGCCGCCCTGGAAGAACTCGGCCCGGCGCCGGGTTACTCGGACTATCCGCCGCCGGCCGAGGTGGCTCGATGACGTTTGCATCACCAACTGCAATGCGGAATGGCTTCGGTCGGGCACTCGTGGAACTCGGCCAGGCGAATCCGGACGTTGTAGTCCTTACGGCCGATCTCTCGGAGGCCATTCGTGTCCACTGGTTCGCCGAGAAGTTCCCGGATCGATTCTTCCAGATGGGCATCTCGGAAAACGACATGATTGGAACTGCTGCGGGGCTTGCCCTCGGTGGAAAAATCCCATTTGCGACCACGTTTGCCATCTTCGGGACGAGTCTCGCAAACCAGCCCGTGCGTCTCCACCTGGGATACAACCACTTCAACGTGAAATTGGTGTGTAGTCATGGCGGTATCACCGTTGGCCCGGATGGCGCCACCCATCAGGCGTTTGAAGATCTCGCACTCATGCGTTTGATTCCGGGGCTGACAGTCGTTGCCCCTTGTGACGCTACTGACCCGGTGGACAACATTCTGTAATTCGTGCTATACTGTGTGGCATGGAACAAGACGGACGGAAGCTATCGAAGGAAGCCAGGCAGGAACGGCGCAATACCATTGTTCGCATGCGCAAGGCGGGTAAGTCGTACAAAGATATTCAGGAGGCAACCAGCGCGAGCCCGGACCTGATTTGGCGTACCTGGACAGCATGGAAAGCGGGTGGGAAGAAAGCGATCACCATACGTAAATCGGGGCGCAAGATCGGTGAGAACCGTCGACTTACTCCGGAACAGGAGCAGCGAATCCGGAAACTGATTATTGATCGGTGTCCGGATCAGCTGAAATTGGACTTTGCGCTGTGGAACCGCATCGCGGTAGGACAGCTGATTGAACAGGAATACGGGATTGAGATGCCCATCCGTACCGTCGGTGACTATCTCAAGCGATGGGGCTTCACCCCGCAGAAGCCCGCGAAGTTTGCTATGGAGCGGAAACCGGAGAAGGTTCAACAGTGGCTCACCGATACCTACCCGGCGCTCTCACGTCGGGCGAAGGCTGAAGATGCAGATATCTACTGGGGAGACGAAACCGGTTTGAGAGCCTCAGACGTACGAGGACGCGGATATGCACCGAAAGGGAAAACACCGGTCGTACGGGCTACTGCGGCATACGAGAATCTGAGCATGGTCTCGGCGATTACCAACCAGGGCAAAGTCAACTGGATGATCGTGGAGGGGACGATCAATGCAGAACGTTTCATCGAGTTTCTCCAGCGGCT
>DAOWMR010000161.1 GCA_030642995.1 Spirochaetales bacterium | reverse complement strand
TGAGTTCTTCGTTCTGGAGAAGGTGCTGCGCCGTCGCGCTACCAACCACCCCACAGCCTACGATTGCAACCCGACACCTGTTTTCCATGGGCGATCGCATCGTACGAGGCGGCATGACCGGTGTCAAGGTCGTCGAGTGCCTGCGGTCACCCTATCCTCACGGGGACGGAGGACTACCGTTGGGGAAGGGCCGGTGGAAGGAAACTCCCTTCGGGTTCTCCCGGGAACAGGAGCCATGCGAGCAGTCCTGGTGGACCAAGGATCCTATTGGTGCTGGATCGGCGCACACCGGCACCTCCGTAGCGATATTCTCGAGCGCACGCGACAATTCCGGCCGCTACGGGGTTTTCCGCGATGTACGAATACACACGAGCGAACTGCCTGAGTCCGCCGATGACGACGCTCTTGAACCGGTCATACCAAACATGTCCGATCAATCCGAACAATCGATTGAATCTGATGGCAAAAACACTCAGAATCCACTGCATGATCCGAGACAGGGACTCGCCGTTTCTCGGTCGAAGCAATAGGTGAATGTGATTGTCCATGATACAAACTGTATCAATGGAGAACTTGAATCGACGCTTCGCCTGGGCGATCACCGACAGGAACATATCCTTGATTCTGTCCGACTCCAAGATGAATTCGCTGCGATTCGCTCGCGCGATTACGTGATACCGAGCGCCATCAACCAATCTTCGAGGTTTTCTCATACTCAAGATAACGGTCGAGATTGCGCCGGTGCTTCAGTACGCCTCCGTCCCTATTGCACACTCGCATATGTGAGGCCCGCGGAGTGTTCGACTGGAAATCAGGTGAGGCGATTCGCCGGATTCTATCACCTCCACCAGAATGCTATACTGTCCCGGGTACCAAGCGTGCAGGGAGGATCCCTATCATGAGGAAGCAGAGGAAGACAAAAGCAATTCCGTTGCTGGCCATTTGTTTGTTGTCAGTAATCCCGTTGTTGGGCTGCAACACAACAGCGATCATCAGAACTCAAACAGGTATGGTATATGATGGGAGGATCATCGGAAACGATGACGAGAATGTTTACATCAGCGCCTACAACAGCATAAGACCGATCGAGAAGAGCGAGATTGTGACCATTCGCCATCCAGGGCTTGTACGCGGTATCATCTGGTCAGGAGTTGCCGCCTACGGTGTAGCCAACACCGCTGTAGGCGTGCCGATGATCGCAGATCAGCCTCAGAGTACACGAGGCGCCTTCACCATTGGTGTATTCCTGCCGGCTGCACTTGGAACTTCGCTGCTGATCAAAGGTTTCATGACGATGTCACGATCCAAGACGGCACTGAATAGGCCGTACAGTCCATCCGAGAGCGATTGACACTGTTCCTCAGGGCGATCGCGATGTCGTCAGCAAGCGATCTCGGAGGTTGTTCCCGAACACCGCTTGAAAGCCGCCCATCATTGAGTCCTCGGCGGGGACGGAGGATGTTGTCGCAGCTGCCGGCGTTAGGGATCCTTGCCTCCTGCCTCAATCTCGGCGGCAAACGCACAACACCGAGCGAGTGACCGTATCGCTCACGGTGAAGTGCGGACAGCGCTGTTGGCTCGCTTCTCATCACCGGGGGGCTCTGCTATCATCGGTTGAGTGACGCCTCATGATATCTTGTCGCTCAGCGATGATCTGGACCTGTTCACCGACTCGAACGTATGTCTTCCGGACATCCTTTTTGAACATGGCATAGTTCCTCCGATTCCTATCACCGCCGGACCGAATGCTGTCCTGATCTGGGGATGGCGAATCGCTCGTCGAGCGGCGGAGTTGGGGGTTGCAGAACTCTCAAGCCGAACCCTTCACTTGAACGCCGCCGCCGCTTTGTCTCTTGCCTTGCAGCTGGAAAATCGGACTGGCCGTTACTCCTGGGCCGAGCAGGAGGCAATGGTAGACTATTTGGAGAAAGCTGCGAAGAAGGACGGTGGCCGTGACGAGAATGGCGGTACGGGCACGCCGGCGGGGACGGAGGCCGGCGGCATCGACTGGCCCGCCTCCAGCCGACTCGTGCGCGGTGATGGCGCGCTCGTGGAACTGGTCGCTCGATATCGGAGACTGGAGCCGACGCTCCGCACACTGGTGAACAACGAGTTCATATCGCTGAAGACCGCAGAGCGAATTGCACGTGTTCCCAGTGGCTTTCTGACATCCCACCGTTCTGCCCTGGATTCCCTCAGTTTCAGCGCGCGCCGACAGCTTCTAGAGTCACTCGCGGAGTTGATTATTCAGGGGTCGGGGACGGAGGTTGATGCGGTTTCGGAGGCCTGCACGCGCGCGTCGGCAGCGCTTGATGAGCGCGATCCTGTAGCCGCGCTTCGACGGTGGCGGTATCCGACCCTCACTCAGCTAGACGAGCAGTTTCGCGATATCCGGCGAACGGCACTTCACGGAACCGGGGTCGATATCGAGGCGCCGCCGTACTTCGAGGGAGACAGCTTCACCGTCTCATTCAGGTTCCGCGATTGTGCGGAGCTCGTGGAACGCACTCACGCCTTGGAACGTCTAAAGGGCAGTTGTGATCAGCTATTCGGAATTCTGTAAACAGCACGTGGACGCCGTCTACGTGACCGAGGCTGCCTCTCGTAGCGTACCTGGGCGAGCGGCCGTGGATCGCGCGATGGCGGTCTGGCCCGGCGCGGTTCAATCCATTCAATTCCGGGATGCCGTGCCCGAGCATCATAGAAATCAGCGCACGGTGGTCATTGATGAGGTGCGTGGCAATCCATACGGGCGGTGCCCCGGCTCAAACGGGCACCTGTGCTGCAATTACCACACGGTTGATCTCTACATCGGCTGCAGCATCGGGTGCACCTACTGCATCATGAATGGCTACCTCAACTTTGCCCCGCTCGTCGTTCAGGCCGATACCGAGCCCGTCATCAGTGCGATTCGGGCGGCAGCAACGGCCCATCCGGATCGCGACCTCCGGGTCGGTTCGGGTGAGGTGGGGGACTCACTGCTCTTGGATCCCGTGTTCCGGTTGAACGAGGAAATCATTCAGGGGGTGGCCGATCTGCCGAACGTTCGATACGAGACCAAGACCAAAACCGACTACGTTGACCATCTGCTCGAAATCGATCCAAAGGGCAATGCGGTCATTGCGTTCTCCCTGAACCCGGACCCCATCGTGAGCGCCGACGAGGGGATCGCAGCCGTTGCGGCGGACCGGCTATCGGCAGCCGCCCGGTGCGTGGATGCCGGTTACCAGGTTGCCTTCCACTTTGATCCGATCATCAAGACTAATGCTTTTCCGCACGACTATCAGGTCCTGATCGAGAAACTGGCGGAGTTTCCGGCAGGCGCAATTGCGTGGATCAGCATGGGAACGATTCGGTTTCCTCCGTCCCTCAAGGACGCGTTTGTCGAGCGACCATTTGCGCGTGAGGAATTCGTACCGACTCAGGACGGAAAACTACGCTATCTCCAGCCAATTCGCCGAGAAATCTATTCGATATTGCGATCTGCCCTGGCAGACGCTACGCCGGCGCCCGTCTACATGTGCATGGAGAGCCTGACATTGTGGCGGCGAGTGTACGGGGATCGACCTGAGCACTTGAGAGAACTCCGTGGTATATTTAGCCCGTTCAGTAGTGGTCACTCCGGGCCATTCAGGTGGAGGTCGTCGTGAAACGCATCCTCGTTTCCATATCAGTTTTCCTCATTGCCGGCACGATGCTCGCTGCTCAGGACTCAATCGGCGAGATTACCTATCTTGACGGGTATCCTGAAGTGATCCGGGACGGGGATGTTCTCTACGACACGCTCGATTTCGGATTCCCGATTCAGAATTTCGATTCTATTCGGACTGACGAACACAGTTCCGTTGAGCTTCGCTTGAACCCATCCACCGGCATTGATGCGTCAATCTCGGTTGAGCCGGGCACTCACTTCTACGTCAACGTTTCCAGTCTCCGCTCCGAGCAAATCGGCTCAGTGGAGCTTCTCGTCGGATCTATCAGCGTCATTGCGAGGGAACTCGCAGGCCGATCTAGATTGCAGGTTCGGACACAGAGCTCGGTGGCCGGCGTGCGCGGAACGACGTTCGCCGTCACGACCGCGGTCGGTGGTGAAGTACTCATCAGCACCGAGGAGGGTCTCGTTGAAGTGACCGACGAGCAGGGGTTCGTCCTTTTTGCTGCGCCCGGTGAGGCCGTTGAAGTTGATACCGAGCGGGATGTGATCCGCAATCTCAAGTACAGCAACGACGCCTTGGCCGAGTTTCGGCAGCAATGGGTGGAAGATCGGGTTGATGCATTCAGGGCAAACGCGCCTCGAGTCCTGCGATTCTACGGGCGTCGGTATCTCGATGCGCGCGAGCAGTTCGTTCAGGCCTATGAAGAGCTCATGAGTCATCGGATCATCATTGATCGGTGGATTGAAGAATCTCGCCGCGGAATTATCGGCAGCGACATGTCCCTGTTGCAGGACAAGCGACGCATCGCGGGGCCGCTTCTTCGGATTCGGGCCGGCATGTTCGCCCTTGAACACACCTTCACCCGGCTCGATCAAATGGCCGTCTATGTTCGAGATATCTCCGCCACCGTCGATGTCGGGGACGGAGGATCGGCTGCCGATCTCTACCGCCGCATCGCAATCGAGCGGGCCGTCATGCAGCAGCGGTTGGCTACGGTACGCCATATTCTCAAGCTTTATGCGGAGCGAAACGACGGCGAGACGCCAATGGACGCATTTGGCGGGTTCATCGGTGTTGATACCAATGACGATTTCTTCTTTGGGGACGGAGGATTCTCCGGAGACCCCGAATCCGGGGACAACGACCGGTAATCACGATAGTCCGTGGACTCCGATCGTTCCGGACACAACAAAAAAGGACCGCCCATCGGGCGGCCCTTCCATCTTGCTTACCAGAGCGCGACGACAACCGTCGCGCCGACTCTACACCTCCACCCCGATTCCGAGCGTCTGTTCACTCTCAACGTCAAAGAAGGCGGCTCGCTCCCAGATGATGGCAAACTTTATTACGTCACCGACATGGACCGTGATGGTCGGTGGTATTCGCGCAACCATGACATGGCTGCCGGTGTCCACGTAGAGGTTGATCTCTGCGCCGAGAGGCTCTACAACCTGCACCGTCGTGTCGACCGTCTCGCCCTCAATCGTTCCGGATTCATACTTGAGGTCTTCCGGACGGATACCGAAGATGAGTTCTTTGCCGATGTACGGCCGGACGAGGTCAACCTTCGAGCCTCCAACGGGAATCTTGAAGTTTCCTTCGTCGACCATGAGCTCGCCGCCCTCTTCGATCACCTTCACGGCCATGAAGTTCATCGGCGGCGATCCGATGAATCCGGCGACGAATCTGTTGACCGGGCTGTTGTACAGAGTGAGCGGGTCACCGATCTGCTGGATGATTCCGTCGCGCATGACAACAATCTTGTCGCCCATGGTCATGGCCTCAACCTGGTCGTGAGTCACGTAGATCATGGTTGCTTGCAATCGATTGTGCAGGCCGGAGATCTCGGCGCGCATTTGCACCCGGAGTTTTGCGTCCAAGTTGGAGAGGGGTTCGTCAAAGAGGAATACCTTCGGTTGTCGAACAATTGCCCGACCAACCGCGACACGCTGTCGCTGGCCGCCGGAAAGCGCCTTCGGCTTGCGATCCAACAATTCCTCAATGTCCAGGATACGTGCAGCCTCATCCACACGACTCTTGATCTCTTGCTTCGCGAACTTACGAATCTTCAGACCAAACGCCATGTTGTCGTACACCGTCATGTGCGGGTACAACGCATAGTTCTGGAATACCATCGCTATGTCGCGATCCTTCGGCGGGACATCATTCACGAGCTTCTCGTCGATGAAAAGCTCGCCGGCGGTGATGTCCTCCAGACCGGCAATCATGCGGAGCGTTGTGGTCTTGCCGCAGCCCGAAGGGCCGACGAGAACCACGAACTCCTTGTCCCGCACAGTGAAATTCACATTCTTCACCGCTTGGACATTTCCGTCATACACCTTGGTGATTGACTTCAGGTCAACTGTCGCCATAGATACCTCCGTATCCGACTTATATTATGGACTCATTGTACGGGTAGTCGCCGGGAGGTGTCAAACGGAATCGAGCGCGGCGAGAATGGTGTTCTTGACATGGGGCTAGCCCTCCATTAGCCTTTGGTTCCCACACGATGAGCAATCACAATCTGAGTTCCTATCTGTACGCCCAACGGTTCTATTTCATCGCCGAGCAGTGTCTGAACATCATGCAGAAAAGTCTGACCAAAACTCTCCGACAACACGATCTCAACCACTCTCAGCATCTGGTTCTGCTTGTACTGAGATATGCCGAGTTTTCAGGCCGGGATGTGATCAGTACCAACATTGCCTACCTCCTGGGTCTCGAGAAGCACTCGATAACCACCGTTGTGGACAAACTTGTCCATCGGGACCTGGTTGAGAGAAAACGGAGCAC